>DAOURA010000209.1 GCA_030625325.1 Marinosulfonomonas sp. | reverse complement strand
TAACCACTGTAGTAATGGTGTTCAGTATTGGAGTGGCTAAACCCCTAAGCTTTTCAGGAGGTCGTCGGTATCCGATAAAAAGCAACTGCGAAGAATTTGGTCCCCCTTGGTGAGAACCAAGTTGCGTGCTTCGGGTATGCTTTGATCCTTCTGTGGGTTTTGCTCAAAGGTAAACTTGGATTTGGAATTGCTGATCTGGATGGAATCAATTGGCCTGTTGTCGTCACAACTGTTTCGGTGACCGCCGTTGCGTTTGTTGCGGCCCAGTTTGCCGGAAGGCAGTCACGCGTTCATCGGATGAACGAGCAAAGGATGCGGTGGTTTTCCTTTGAGATCGCGGCAATTGATCCGTTTCTGTCTTCGTTACCTATTGAAATGCAGCAGGAACTTAAGAAAGAACTCAGCGAACGCCTGTTTGGGCAGGACCGCGTGATTGAAGAAAGGCCAAGCAAAGCCCAAGGCATTGATCCAGACACGATCAAAAGCATTACGAACCCGATAGCTGAAGCAATTAAGGCCCTTCGCAAATAGTCCGATGCTGAATCTATGCAGTTCCCGCACCCCCCAGCACAAACGACGAAGGGCCACCCGAAGGCAGCCCTTATCGTAACTAACTGGGTTTGTTAGCTAAATTTGGAGCGGGCGAAGAGATTCGAACTCTCGACCCTAACCTTGGCAAGGTTATGCTCTACCCCTGAGCTACGCCCGCGTCCATTGGGTGAGGCGGAGATATAAACTCTTATCCCCGGCTGCAAGGGGAAAATTGGACTGTTTGCAAATAGTTTTGCGCCACTGGCCGCAAGGGCCCGTTTGTGTGTATTATTTCGGCTGAATTACATTCAAATCCTGGCTGGGGCGATTATGAAAGTTGCAATTATGGCTGCTGGTGCGCTTGGCGGGTATTTTGGCGGGCGTCTGGGGTTTCGGCGCGGCCCTGATTGCCCCGCCCCTGTGTCAGCGCGAAGCGGCTAAGACAGGGCGAACCAGATATTCAGCACCGCCATCAGGGCAATTATTCCATAGTTCAGGATCATCCCCCAAAACCGTGCGGCTGTCAGCTGTGGCGTTCTGCCAAAGCCATAGGCATGCATCAGCCGTGCCAGCAAAAAACCGGCGCCTGCCAAATGGATTTGCCAAGTATGTGCGCCCTGTAGTTCCATCAAAACAAGCAGCACAACACCAAGGGGAATATATTCGATGCTGTTTGCATGAACCCGAATGGCCTTAATCATTTCGGGGTTGCCAGCGTCCCCGACAGAAACCTTACATTTCATGCGTACCCGGCTGACGCGCAGCCCTAACCCAACGGAAAGCAGGGCCAAAAGCCCAACATACAAGGGTGATATCAGGGGCATGGCGTTTCCTTTCAGCGTGTTGATTGCCCGGAATTTAGATCAGTCTTCCAGTTCTGCCAACAGGTCCTTGGCGTCAATCTGGCTGCCGATGGAAACATGGATCGCCTTGATCACCCCGTCACGGTCGGCGTGGATGCCGGTTTCCATTTTCATCGCCTCGATGGTCAGTAGCAGATCACCCTGTTTTACGGACGCACCTGCAACTGCGACAACACTGGCCACGACGCCGGGCATTGGGGCGGCGATGTGGTTGGGGTTGGCCGGGTCTGCCTTGGGGCTGGCGGCGGTGTTTGCCTGAACCTGACGGTCCGCCACCCGGATCACGCGGGGCTGGCCGTTTAGTTCAAAGAACACCTTGGCTTCGCCCTTTTCATTGGTCTCCCCCACCGCCTGACAGCGGATTTCAAGGGTTTTGCCCGGGTCAATTTCGGCGCTGATTTCTTCGCCCACGTCCATGCCATAGAAAAAGTTTTTGGTGGGCAGGGTGCGCACCGGGCCATATGTTTGGTGGCGCCCCATATAATCAAGAAATACTTTCGGATACATCAGGTAACCGTTCAGGTCTTCGCCATCAATTTCCATATCGTCCAGCAGGCCGGATACCTCGGCTTGTGCGGCATTCAAATCAACTGGCTTCAGGTGTTGGCCGGGGCGGCTGGTGGATGGCTTTTCGCCCTTCAATACCTTGGCGACGATCCCGGCAGGCCAGCCACCGGGGGGTTGCCCAAGGTTGCCGCGCATCATGTCGATCACACTGTCGGGAAAGGCGACGTCTTTATCGGGGTTTTCCACGTCGTCGCGCGACAGGCCCTGTGACACCATCATCAGGGCCATGTCCCCCACAACCTTGGAGGACGGAGTGACCTTAACAATATCGCCAAACATCTGGTTGGCGTCGGCGTAGGCTTGCGCCACTTCGTGCCAGCGTTCTTCCAGCCCAAGGGAACGCGCCTGCGCTTTCAGGTTGGTGAACTGACCACCGGGCATTTCATGCAGGTAAACCTCTGATGCGGGGGCCTCAAGGCCACTTTCGAACGCGGCGTATTGGTGGCGCACTGCTTCCCAGTAGTTTGAAACTTCGCGGATCGCGCCCACGTCCAGCCCGGTGTCACGGGGGGTATGTTTCAGGGCCTCAACAACCGACCCCATGCAGGGCTGTGATGTGCCGCCGGAAAATGCATCCATTGCCAGATCAACCGCATCAACGCCGGCATCCGCCGCCGCCAGCACCGTTGCTGCCGACAGGCCGGATGTGTCGTGAGTGTGAAAATGGATCGGCAGGCCAACTTCGTTTTTCAACGCACTTACCAGCGCGCGGGCCTGTGCAGGTTTCAACAGACCCGCCATGTCTTTCAGGCCCAGAACATGGGCGCCTGCATCGCGTAATTCGCGGCCCATGGCGACATAGTATTTCAGGTCGTATTTGGCGCGGTCGGGGTCGAAAATATCGCCGGTATAACAAATCGTGCCTTCGCAGACCTTATCTGCGTCAATCACCGCGTCCATCGCCACGCGCATATTTTCCACCCAGTTCAGGCTGTCAAAAACCCGAAACACATCCACCCCGGTGTCGGCGGCCTGCGCCACAAATGCGCGCACCACATTGTC
>DAOURA010000008.1 GCA_030625325.1 Marinosulfonomonas sp. | reverse complement strand
TGGATTTGAACTTGTAGAACGACGCTGGACTAAGGCCATGCCTGCGGCACACCTCTGCAGTCGGCATCCCAGCTTCCTGCTCCTTAATCATCCCCCCTCTCGGGATCATGCTACGCATAACCCTGCCGGGCAGCGAATAATCTGCGTCTCAGTGAAACGGCTCTTTCGCATCTGTTTGCTCCTTCGAAAGGTTGGGCAAACTCTACATCAAAGTGAGGGAAGTTTCGGGGGGCAGGTCAGCATCATTTATCGCGCCCGGCTGTGTGCCTAAGGGTGCGCTGGCCACTCTTGCGCGCCATTTAGGTTGGGAATTACGAAATCAGTTTTCTCAAGTATTCCGCGGCTTCCCAGCTTTTAAGGCTTCTTTTCCACAATCGCTCGGTCACTTCCTGATGCAGGTGAACAGGTTCCTGGGCGGATGTGATCGTGGCAACGCCAATCCTTACATTTGCGTATGCCCCAAGACGAAATGGGCTGACGGCCACTTGTGCATTGTGCGACTGCCGGAATATTTGAAAGCTGGTTACAGGCAGCGAGTCCACAACCACCCCAATCTGAACGCCAATAGGCTGATCTGTCAGCAGGCGAATGATATTTTCAACCTCGTGGCGCGCCACTTCGCGCCGCCTTTTGACAAGGGCATCGTCCAGGTTGTGGCGACCAACAAAGCCTGAGCTCAGGAACTGCTCCAACTCACCGGCTGAGACGAGGCTGACAATATTCGGTTTGCGTCGTTTAAAGGCTTCCTTGCGGGCCAAAAGAACGTCCGTAATCCGGGCATTTTGTTTTGTAATATCCGATTGCGTACTAACGCTGTCAGGAACGCTTTCCATCAGAACGCTGGGTAGATTAGCGTCAAATTCATCCGTTGTGAGCAAGTAAGATATCGGCCCGAAAAGAACACTGATGTGATCCGCCTCCTCTTCGATCTGTCGCATGCGTTCAAAGAAGCTAAGGGCAGAAGAAATGTATTCTGAGCCTACCCCAAGCAGTGATGTTAGCGAAACATCCAGAAGATCGGCGATTTTACCCAATGCATCAACACGGATCGGCTGTCCGGATTCGTATCGGTAAATGGCCGCGCGCGAAATCCCGGTTTGTTTCGCGATTTCGTCAGGGGTCATCCCTGCACCGATCCGGTAGGCGCGAAGCCGTTGACCCAGTTCCTTTATGGCTTGATTTTGAGAGCCCATTTGTCCCCTGATACATCCGTGTTCGAACCATGATACAGGATAGCATGATTCCTCTCAAGAGCGGGAATTTTCAATTTGGCATCTCATAAATGAGAATATTCTTGACAGGGCGACAGAGGCCCGGCAGGCTGTGAGCGTAAAGCCTTTGGGAGGATTCTATGCTAATAAAACATACTATGCTGCGCACATTCGCAGCGGCAGCGACAGCAGGTGTGCTGTCTTGCCTTTCGATCCCGGCATTCGCCGCGGATTATGTCGCAAAAATCGGTCACTTGGAATCGGCACAGCAAAGCCGCCATGTGCATCTGGAAATGGTCGGGGCACTGGTCGCCGAACGTACTGGTGGGGCCGTCGAGTTCCAGATATTTCCACAGGCACAGTTGGGCAACCAGCGTCAGATGACTGAAGGTGTACAACTGGGCACGCTTGAAGCCACGGTATCCCCGGCGGCGTTCCTGGGCGGCTTTAATTCGGCGATCTCCATTATGGACATCCCGTTCCTTTTGCCCGCAGATGAAAATGTGGCGCAGGCCCTGCGCGAAGGCCCCTTTGGTCAGGCGTTGCTGGCATCATTTGACAGCAAAGGCGTGGTTGGTGTGGCACTGTGGCCCAATGGCCGTAAGAATTTCACCTCGAACAAAGCACTCGACAGTATTGAAGCTTTCACCGATCAGAAATTCCGCGTCATGGACTCAAAAATCCTGATCGAACAATTCACCGCACTTGGTGCTTCAGCAATCGCCTTGCCATTTGGTGAGCTGTACACCTCATTGCAAACTGGTGTTGTTGATGGGCAGGAAAACCCACTTGATACCATCCAGCGCATGAAATTCTTTGAAGTTCAGGATTATCTGGTCATCTCAGAACATGGTGCAATGGAAGATGTTGTGCTGTTCAATCCAGCATGGTGGAACGGTCTGCCGCAGGAATACCGCGACATTATCACGGCAGCGTTTGCCGAGGTCGTGCCCGCCCTGCGTGAGCATAAAACAGCAGCCGTGGCTGCAGCTCTGGACGTGATCAGCGCCAGCGACATCAATATCCGCACCGCATCGGATAAAGAGAAGGCCCTGCTCCGTGACCTGATGTATGCCCCGTCAGCCGCGGCATATGTCGAACGTGCGGGTGACGCCGGTCAGGCGCTGCTTGACACCTATGAGGCCGAATACGCCGCACAATAAGCGGCTGTTCTCTCCCAGGGTCTGGCGGGGGCTTCTAAGGAAGCCACCCGTCAGGACCTGTGAGGCCATACTTCAGCCTTACCCAGGGGGTCTTTATGCCATTGCTCAATCTGTTGAGACGTATCGAGACCACGCTGCTGGTGTCTCTTTTCCTGACCATGGTCACCTTATTCTTCTTCAGCATTGTAACCCGTGAAATTGGCGGCACCTTTGCCAGTAAGTTTGCCTGGATAGGGGAAGCGGTCAGGCTTATGAACATCTTTCTGGTGTTTCTGGCCCTTGGTCTGGCCCTGGAACGCGGGCGCCATGTGGGTATCGATACAATCCGCAATGCATTGCCCCACCGTTACCGCACGTTGCTTTTAAAGCTGATCGATCTCTGCGGTTTTCTATTTTCCATTTATCTGGCCTGGCTTGGTTACGGGCTGGTCAAATTCGTGCTGATGACCGGACAGCGCAGCCCGACGCTGGATATTCCTATGGGCTGGATATACGTCGCACCGGTAATAGGATTTCTGCTTTTGGCGCTGCGCTTTGGGCTTAGTTTCTTCGGTGTGATTGATCGGTTTGGCCCGACCTCAGATCAAAAGGCACATAACTGATGCTGTTCCTCATCATCATCCTCGCCGTTGTCCTGCTTGTCCTTGGGTTTGAGATGTTTCTGGTACTGGGTATCCCGGCACTGGCCACCAAAGAAGCGTTTTTTGCCTCAATCCCGGATGCCGCTGTCATCCAGAAGGTGCTAGGTGGCATTGACCACACTACACTTTTGGCAATCCCTTTCTTTATCTTTGCCGCAAACCTGATGGGTTCCGGCCAGATCGCGGCGCAACTGACCGGTCTGGTGCGTGCCCTTATCGGCCATACCAAGGGCGGTATGGGGCATACTGTCATTGGTGGTTCAATGGCCTTTGGCTCGGTTTCAGGCTCAGCACCTGCAACTGTCGCGGCCATGGGGCGGATGGTTTACCCGGAAATGCGCAAGAGCGGGTTTTCCGAAAAATTCAGCCTGGGCCTGTTGGTGGCAAGTGCTGAAACCGCGCTGCTGATCCCGCCTTCGATCACCTTCATTATCTACGGCTGGATGACCGGGACATCCATCGCCCGGCTGTTTGCGGGTGGTCTGGCTGTGGGCCTGTTCCTTGGGCTGGCATTTGCGGTGCTTGTGATGATCGAGGCACGACGCGCCGGTATCGCACAAGAGGCCAGGACCAGTTGGGCAGACCGGCTGAAAGCCATCAAAAGTGCCGGCTGGGCCCTGGGCATGCCCTTCATCATTCTGGGTGGCATCTATTCCGGCATTTTCACCCCAACCGAGGCAGCCGCGGTCAGCGTTATCTATGCGATCCTTGTTGAAATGGTAGTCTATCGCAATTTCGGCCTGAAAGAGCTGGTCACCATTACCGAACGCAGCGCGATTGCGACTTCAATCATCTTTATTCTGCTGGCAATGGGTGGGCTGATCTCATTTTACGTGACGTTGGCGCAGGTCCCCACCCAGATCACAGATTTCCTAACCGCAATTGACGCAGGCCCAATCACCTTTCTTTTGGTCGTTAACGTCTGTTTCCTGATTGCAGGCATGTTCATTGACCCGAACTCCGCACTTTTAATTCTGGTGCCACCGCTTTTCCCAGTGGCCATGTCGCTGGGCATTGACCCGGTGCATTTTGGCATGATCGTGACGCTGAACATCAGCCTGGGGATGATTACCCCGCCCTTTGGGCTGGACATATTCGTGGCCTCATCGACGCTGGACAAACCTGTACTGAACATCATCAAGGGTGTGCTGCCCTTTGTAGTTGTTAATATCATTGTACTTTTGGTGGTAACATATGTGCCGGCTATCTCGCTGTTTATCCCTAAACTGCTGCTTGGTTAGGGGTTGGCTATGATTGCGAACTTACAACTATCTGACAGCATTAACCCTGCGGATGCCGTGATATTCGAGGTTGAAACCTTCGTCAAAAGCAATAAGCCCGCCAACGGTGAATACCGGCACATGATCCTGGATGCGCCAAGCCATGTACTGAACTGCCAGCCAGGACAGTTCTTTCACCTGTTATGCCCAACCAGCGAGCGCCATCAGCCATTTTTGCGCCGACCAATGAGCATCTATGGTTTTTTCCCTGAAAAGAACGAATTGCATTTCCTTTACAAAATCGCCGGTAAGGGAACAGCGGCCCTGTCGGAACTTGGCACCGGCGACCACCTGAACGTTGTTGGCCCGCTGGGACATGGCTATTCCATTCGCGATGACTGGCGAAACCTTCTTCTGGTTGCGCGTGGTGTCGGGCTGGCCACAATGGCACCTCTGGCACAAGAGGCGCAGCGTCTGGGCCGTAAGCTAACTGCAATCTGCTCGGCACGTTCTGAGAACGTGCTGATGTCGGTCGATCATTTTCGCGCCCTTGGTGCCGATGTCATTACCGTGACCGATGAACAAGGCACCTCAAGCGTTGAAAACATGCGCAGGATTATTGAAGAACACGTTGCAGCAGGCAAGGTGGACACTATGTATACCTGCGGCTCAAACCGACTGCTCAGGCTTTTACAAGAGATTGGTGCAGCCCATGGTATCCCCGGTGAAATTGCTCTGGAACAGCAGATGGCCTGTGGTATCGGCATGTGCCATTGCTGCGTGCGCCCGTTCCGGCGTGATGGCGCCATCGTGCATGAACGGGTCTGCCGCGAGGGCCCTGTTTTTGACATGCAAGAGGCAATGGGATGGTAGATCTGACCACCAGGCTGGGCACCCTAACATTGAAAAACCCGGTCATGCCGGCCTCTGGGACATTTTCCGATGATCTGGCGGGGGTCTTTGATCTGGGCTGCCTTGGCGCCCATGTAACTAAAACCGTTACCCGTGAAATCCGTGGTGGAAACCCCACGCCGCGCGTGTGCGAGGTGCGCGGCTCAATGCTGAATTCCATCGGCATCCCCAGCAAGGGCATCGACCATTTCATCACTGAAGTGATCCCTTTCTATCAACGCTACGAAACCCCGCTTGTGGTCAGTATTTCTGCCCATAGCGGCGATGATTTTGCCCGTATTTGCGAAGAAATCAGCGTGCCGGGCGTGGCCGCAATTGAAGTCAATATTTCGTGCCCAAATATTGAAGAAGACGGCAAAGCCTTTGCCATGCGTCCGTCTTCAACACGGATGGTGATGGAAAAGGTGCGTGGCGCATCCGACCTACCACTCTGGGCCAAGCTGACGCCAAATACCGGCGAAACCACCGAGGTTGCTATCGCCGCGCAGGAGGCGGGGGCTGACGCGCTGGTCGTTTCAAACACCCTCCTGTCCATGGCTATCGACATTCACACCCGCAAGCCCAAACTGGGTAGTCTGATGGGTGGGTTGTCAGGCCCGTCACTAAAACCCATCGCCCTGCGTATGGTCTATCAATGCGCCAAATCGGTGAATATTCCGGTGATCGGTTGCGGCGGTATTTCAAATGTTGAGGATGCGATTGAGTTCCTGATCGCAGGGGCCAGCGCGGTGCAGGTCGGGACCGCAACCTTTATCAACCCATTGATTATGCCGACAATGATCCGGGATCTCGAAGCCTATTTGATCAAACACGGTATTTCTTCGGTTTCAGAACTTGTGGGGTCGGTTGATGACGCGGCCGCCCTTGATGGCGTTGTCTTTATGGAGGCCGCGCCGTGACAGCCTTGCCCGACATGATCCATAATCTGATTACTAAAGACGAGCAGTCCCTTGCCGCCCGTATTTTTGACGATATCGCAAAGATGAGCCCGGACAGCGCAGGCGTTAGCCGCCCAGCCTATTCAGCGAAAGAGACTGAGGTTCTTTGCTATCTGGAAGATCTGGGCATATCCGAGGGGCTAAGCGTAACTTATGATGCTGGCCAAAATGCCGTTTTCTCTCTTCCAGAAGATGCCGCTGCCGAAAAGTTTGTTCTGGTGGGCAGCCATGTGGATTCTGTCCCCATGGGTGGCAATTATGACGGTCTGGCCGGTGTGGCAGCGGGCCTAATCTGCCTGATCCGCGCCCGCCGCTCAGGCCAGAGCTTTGCGCGCCCGGTCAAAGTCATCGCTATGCGCGGCGAGGAAAGTGCCTGGTTCGGTCCTTGCTATATCGCCTCAAAGGCACTCATGGGTAGCTTGGGCAAGGCCGAGTGGGGGTCATTACACAAAGACGACGGGCGCACGCTTCAGGCCCATATGGACACCATCGGCGTTGATATGGAAAGGGTTTGCAAAGGCATACCGCTATTGGAGGCGGACCGCGTGCTGGAGTATATCGAACTGCATATCGAGCAGGGGCCACTGTTAATCGGAAAAAATATGTCTATGGCCATTATTTCAGGGATCAGGGGTAATTTCCGCCATAAGAAAATCCGCTGTATCGGCGAGGCAGGCCATTCTGGTGCCGTCCCGCGCGCCTATCGCAAGGATCCTGTGCTGGCCATGGCGGACCTGTTGACGCGGCTTGATGAAAGCTGGCTGACAATCCTGCAAAAGGGCGGTGATATGGTGATGACCTCAGGCATCGTCGCAACTGACCCGGAAAAAAACGCAATGACACGTATCCCTGACGAAGTGTCCTTTAGCCTTGATATCAGGTCGCAAGACGCGGGGGTCCTGGAAAATATGCGGGTTTTACTGCGCGAAGAGATCGATCAGGTCGCAAGAGAGCGGCGTGTACGCTTTGAACTGGCAAGCGAAAACGCCACCGCCCCCGCCCTTATGGATACACGGGTGGTAAAAGGCTTGACCGGTGCCATGGAAAGGCTGGGGCTGGAACCATTCGTCATGGCGTCCGGTGGCGGTCACGATGCGGCGGTTTTTGCCAATGCAGGTGTGCCCACGGCGATGGTATTCGTGCGCAACCAAAATGGCTCTCATAACCCGGATGAGGCAATGGAAATTGATGATTTCCTTGTTGCGACTTCGGTTATCTATGAACACCTGACAGATTTGCCTTTATGACCAAAACAACGCCAGTCAAAGACATTATGGCAGGCGCTACCTCTGGGTTGATAGAAACGACCAAGCTGCACCCCACCGGGGCGACGACAAACTCTGATAGTGGTGTGCGTGATATGCTGTCCCTTAAGGAAATGGCTAAGGTCAGATTGACGATATTGCTGCATGGCGGGGTCACAAACACGTTATCGGTATTTTTGACCGCAAAAGGCACGGGGGAAATAGAGGTGTTCGGCCCCGGTTTTCCGGTTTATTGGCGTTGCGAAGATGCTAGTAGCTTCTGAGAACGTAAAACCACGGGGATGTCACATGTTTTCTAACGCCTTTGCAAACCGCGAGTTGATGGCCGAAATGACAGCGAAGATGCTGCTTGAAATCAATGCCGTCCACTTTAATGCCGAAAAGCCCTATATGTTCACGTCAGGCCTTGCCAGCCCGGTTTACATCGACTGCCGCAAGCTGATTTCCTACCCTCGTATTCGGGAAACACTGATGGATTTTTCAGTTTCTGTTCTGTTACGTGATGTGGGGTTTGAGCAGTTCGATACCGTGGCTGGGGGCGAAACTGCGGGTATTCCCTTTGCGGCCTGGATCGCTGCCAAGATGGGGCTGCCAATGCAATATGTGCGCAAAAAGCCCAAGGGTTTTGGCCGCGACGCACAGATCGAAGGCGATATTTCGGAAGGCCAGCGGGTTCTTCTGGTTGAGGACCTGACCACAGATGGCGGCAGTAAAATTAAGTTCTGCGAGGCGCTACGCCGTGCTGGCGCGACCGTCAACCACACGATTGTGGTTTTCTATTACGATATTTTCAAAGAAACTCAGGCCAATCTTAAAGCTCACGACCTACAGCTTCACTATCTGGCAACATGGTGGGATGTATTGAAAGTCTGTAAAGAGAACAACTATTTCGACCCTACCACCCTTTCGGAGGTCGAAGCCTTTTTAAACAACCCCCTGAAATGGTCCGGCGATCACGGCGGATCAACCGAAATCGCAAAGTAAAGAATGGAGCTGGAATGTTTGACGAATTGCTCACAATATTAAATGAAAACCGACGCGGCATCCACGCATATCGTAAATGTGCTGATAAGGCGTTTGAACGGGCTTCTGACGAGCCGGAAAATGCAACAGCGTATTTTCTTCTTGCTGCTGCTGCTGAAGATTTCGTATCAAAGAATGAACGGATGCCACTTAGCACCAAGGACGCCGAAGTAGCGTTCAGCCAGTTCAGTGATTTTGTCGGCCAACTGGAAACGTCTTTGGCTTCATCAAGCCCAGATGAAATGCTACAAACGCTGAACGCAATTGCCGGAAAACTGGTTGGAACACGTTAAATCTGCTGCTATGCAGAATCTCGAAACAGGATGGTGCCATCGATTAGCTTGCCATGTTTTAACAACGTATTGTCACCTTCGCTTTCCAATAATGCCCGCGCGGCAAGCACACCAATTTCTTTAGTGTTCTGTGCCACTGTCGTAAGTGACGGCGTGGTGTATTGGCTGAAATGTTGGTTGTCATGACCGGCGACACGCAAGTCGTCACCGGGGTTTTTGCCAACCTTGAGACCCAGCTTGGCCGCCGCCGACATCAGGCCAAATGCAACCCGGTCGTTAACACATAAGATAGTAGAGCCTTTGGGTAGGTTCCCCTGTAGCAAAATCATGAATTGCTCGAACCCAAAGCGTTCGAAATTATCCTTAACCGGGATTGGGTCCGGGTTTATCAGGGTCGGGTTTTTACCGATTTTTTTCATATGTTCGAAATAGGTATTCTGCCGTTCCATGATGTTAAAATTGAGTGGTGGCAGGTTGAAGAATACTGGCGGTGTCCCGGAATGGCACAGATAGTCGATCATCATCGGGATGCTTTGCCGGTTATTGGTGCCAATATAGGAAATGTTTTCCGCCAGCCGGGAATCGATAAACACGATCGGAACATCAGCCTGTGCATTTTTCACGGCCTCAATGTCGGTGGTCGCCCCCAAAGGCGCCATAGCAATACCTGCGATATTCATCGACCTTAGGCGGGCCAGCGCAAGTATTTCCATTTTTGGATCATGGTGTGAGCACTGAAGAATGGTCAGATAACCCCGTGCCTCGGCATAGATTTCAATGGTGTTCACCAGTTCACTATAGAACGGGTCAATTATTGACGGCACGATAATACCAATTGCACGGGCCTTGCGCCGCGACAGGTTTGAGGCATGAAAGTTTGGTTGGTAGCCAAATTGTTCAAGGCCGCTTTCAATCGTTTTGCGCGTTGATTTACGGACAGATTGCGGGTCTGAAAAATATCGCGACACGGTTGGACGCGACAAACCAATGGCGCTTGAAAAGCCCTCCATCGTATGAATTTTTTTCTTAGTCACCGCTAGTCCAAACCTGCTTAGTGATCACGACCACCTGAATACCCGGCACATATTACACAACCCGATTGCAGCAACCACCGAATTTTCTTGACGTATAACACAAGTAAAGTTTAGCGTTACACGTGTAAAGAATAGATGGGAGTATAAGGGAAAGGCTCGCACAGCCGCATTCCGGCAACTGCAAAAAGTTTTGCTTTGTTGGGGGGAATTGTACGGACCTGAAACAGCGAAATTGAATCCAATCAGGGAGAATGAAATGAGAATTGCTTCAAAACTGGGCGCCATCGGGGCGCTGTCTGCACTGTTATTGTCTGGCGCGGCCTATGCGCAGGACAAAATCACCATCGGGTTCCTGCCCGGTGTTGTTGATCCGTTTTATCAGGTTATGGAATTGGGCGTTATGGCCGCTGCTGCCGATCTGGGGCTGAAGGTTGTAACGCAAATCCCACCGACCTGGGGCGTAGAGGTTCAGACCCCTATTCTGGACGCGATGGTTGCACGGGGCGATATCGATTATCTGATAATCGCGCCAACCGACAAAGATCAGATGGTGACACCGCTGCAACTGGCAATGGAATCCGGCATTCAGGTCATCACGGTTGATACATTCCTTGGCAACGGCGATTATGCCAACGGGCCGGTCACCTTCCCAATCAGCGCAATTGGCTCTGACAACACCGAAGGCGGGCGTATTTCTGCGCGCGGCCTTGCCAAGGCAATCGGTGGCAAGGGCAGTGTTTACATCAACTCGACCAATCCGAACGTCAGCTCGGTTGAGGCACGCGCCGTTGGCTTTAACGAAGTCATGGACAACGAATTCCCTGACATCACCGTTGTTGGTCTTGATTTCAACCTGGACGATATGAACACTGCCGTTCAGCAAACCGCCGCAACGATTGAGCGGGTCCCGGATCTGGCCGGCGTCTTTGGCACCAACGTATTCAGCGCCCAGGGTGCTGGTACAGCTGTGGTCAATGCCGGTCTTGGCGGGGCAGTTCATGTTGTGGCCTATGATGCAACGCAATTTGCGATAGAGCAGCTGCGCGAAGGTGTCGTAAGCCTTGTTCTGGCGCAAAAACCTTATGACATGGGGTACATGGCCGTACAGTTTGCAGTCGCAGATGCAAGTGGTGTGACCAGCCTGCCAGCACAGGTTGAAACGGGCTTTGCGATTATCGACATCGATAATGTTGATGATCCAGAGGTCGCACGTTTCATCTATCAGGTGCCAAACTAAGGCTTTCGGAAATCTGGAACGAAAAACCGGGGGGGCCATATCTGGTGCCCCCGGTTATTTTATCAGCAGGATGAATAAAAGATGACTGATGGCGCGACTAAAAACATCAAAGAACCCGGCAAAAATGCCTCAAAGACCATTCTTCTAAGCCTGATGCAGGTGTGGGCCTGGGTGTTTCTGGCCTGCCTGGTTCTGGCCTTTATTGTTGCGGTTCCTTTGGTGAGTGGCAGTTCTGTCAGTTTCCTGTCGGTCCGAAATTCACAAAACATTCTGGTGGCAATCACGCCGGTACTGTTACTGGGCCTTGGTCAGACATTTGTGATTATCAGCGGTGGCATTGATCTGTCGGTTGGCTGGGTGATGAGCTTTGCATCGGTGATTTCGGCGTTGGCGCTGCGCGGGGCTTTTAATGCCGGGCTACCTCTGCCACTGGCGGTTCTGGCGGGGCTGGCAATGGCGGTCGTTGGTTGTGGTATGATCGGGCTGTTCAACGGCGTCATCATTGCCAAACTGAAGGTGCCACCCTTTATTGTAACACTTGGTACGTCCTTCATTGTGCGCGGCATGGCATTGCTGATGTCGGAAAACACCACAGTAATCGGGCTGCCGCGCGGGGTGCGTAATTACGGCAATGAATCCATGATGTATTATGTTCGGGGCGACGGGGGCGGTTTTTACTTCTTTCAAAAGCCGGAACTGACCGTGGAATTGTTGCGCCGGATGGACCGGATAATTACCTATCCGGTTCTGATGACTGCGCTGGTTGTCGCTGTTGCCATATACGCGCTGAAGCGCACTAAATTTGGCCGCTACACCTATGCCATCGGTGGCAATGAAGTGGCGGCCGTTCGTGCCGGGGTTCCGGTCGAACGCCACATCATCAAGTTATATGTGTTGTCGTCGGTCACGGCGGGCATCGCTGGATTTCTTTCGATGCTTCGCTTTACGGCGGGTTCCGCGGTGATCGGTGATCCGCTTTTGTTGTCATCCATTGCCGCTGTTATCATCGGGGGCGTGTCACTGTTTGGTGGGTCGGGAACAGTTGTCGGCACGGTGATAGGCGCACTGATCATTGCCGTTCTGACCACCGGGTTGGTAATGCTTAACGTGCCGTCGTTCTGGCAGTTTATCGTTGTTGGCGCAGTTGTCATACTGGCGGTACTTATCGACCAAACGCGCGACATCATCAAAAACAAGATCGGAAGTAGTTAAATGGAAAACCAACCCATCCTTTCGGTCCGAAACCTCACCAAGAAATTTGGCGGTCTGACGGCAGTGAACAACGTTGACCTTGATATTTATCCGGGTGAGGTGGTGGCCCTGCTGGGCGATAATGGCGCCGGCAAATCCACCCTGATCAAATGTGTTTCCGGCGTACACAGCCCCACCAGCGGGCGGGTGACTTTTCAGGGGGAAGATGTCAATTTTTCAAACCCTATTGAGGCACGCGATCGCGGTATTGAAACGATCTATCAAGATTTGGCGCTGGCTAATAATCTGGATGTAGCAGGCAATATTTTTCTGGGCCGCGAAAAGGAAAAATCCTATCTGGGGGGGCTTATCCGCTCGCTGGATGACAAATTCATGCGGGACCGTTCTGCCGAGGCACTGGAATCTCTGCATGTTGAAATTCCATCGCTGAAAGCCCCTATTGAAACATTGTCCGGCGGGCAACGACAGGCGGTCGCCATTGCGCGCGCGGTCTATTGGGATGCCAAGCTGATGATCATGGATGAGCCGACGAATAACCTGGGCGTCCCCGAGCAAAAGAAGGTTCTGGAACTGATTAACGCATTGCGCGATCGCGGTGTGCCCGTGATTTTGATCAGTCACAATCTGCCGGATGTATTTGCCGTTGCCGATCGACTGGTGGTGATGCATCGTGGTCAAAAAGTAACCGAAAAGAAGATCAGCGATACCAATTCCGAGGAAGTCGTTCAATATATGGTTGGTGCGCTGGATGATACGCGAAAGGCAGAAGTGGTCGGATGATGAAAGGTCGTGTTGTTCTTATCACCGGTGCGAATGAAGGCATCGGCTTTGCCATTGCCCGGATATGCCATGACAGGGGCGCGCGCGTGGTTTTGCATGGGCTTGACGCGTCCGCGCTAGAAACATCCGCACGCAAACTTGGCCCTGGCGTCACGTATATTGCCGCCGATCTGAATGACCCGGCCGCCCCCGGAAAAATTGTTGGATTCGTGCTTGGGGAACATGGGCGAATTGACGGGCTGGTGAATAACGCGGGTATGTTGGACCGCTGTACGCTGGACACCGTGTCGGCGGACCTGATTGACCGGATGTTCGCGGTGAATTTCCGCGCCCCCCTGATGTTAATACAGGCGGCAGCAGCGCAGATGGCCACGCAAAAAACCGGTGGCAGTATTGTTAATATTGGGTCGGTTAATGCGTCCTGTGGTGCGCCGACTTTGCTGGTTTATTCCGCGACCAAGGGGGCGTTGATGACTATTACACAAAATCTGGGTTCCACCCTTGGGCCAAAACATGTGCGGATTAACCAAATCAACGTGGGCTGGACCGTAACAGAATCCGAAAACCGCATTCAGGCCGCCGAGGGCCAGCCTGAAAATTGGCAAGACCAGATCCCGGCCAGCTATAAGCCAAGCGGGGCGTTACTGACCCCCGATCAGATCGCCCGACACGCGGTGTTCTGGCTGTCGGATGAAAGTGCCCCGGTAACCGGACAGGTGTGCGATGTGGAACAATACCCAATGATCGGGCGCGCCTTTGGTGCAAACTGGAGCGACGAATAGCGCAGCAGCGGAGACAGTTATGAAACAAACGTGGCGATGGTATGGGCCGAACGATCCGGTCAGTCTGGCAGATATAAAACAGGCGGGCGTCGAAGGTATCGTGACCGCCTTGCACCATGTCACCCCCGGTGATGTCTGGACGTCAGCCGAGATTGAAAAGCGCAAGGTTGAGGTGGCAACATTACCTGACGGATCACCCAGTGGTCTGCGCTGGGATGTGGTGGAAAGCGTGTTCATCAGTGATGATATCAAGGCCCGCACCGGGGACTGGCGCGATCAGTTGGACAATTACATTCAAAGCCTGCGAAACTTGGCGGCCGCAGATGTGCGGGTGGTGGCCTATCACACGATGCCGGTGCTGGACTGGACCCGAACCGATCTGAAATGGAAACACCCCAATACCGGCCTGGCCCTGCGTTTTGATGTGATTGATATGGCGGCTTTTGACATTCATATTCTGGGCCGCAAAGGGGCCGCGCAGTCCTATTCTGACGGGGTTGCAGCGCAGGCGCAGGAACGGTTTGCCAGAATGGATGACGCCCAAAAGGTTACACTGACCAACAACCTGACCGCAGGCCTGCCCGGTTCCGGTGAAAGTTGGAGCCTGCCGGAATTTTCTGACCGGCTGGCGGTTTGGGACGGGATCAGTGCCGACCGGTTACGCCAGAACCATTTGGATTTCCTGGCCGAGGTTGCGCCACTGGCCGAAGATATCGGCATTCGGCTGGCATGCCACCCGGATGATCCGCCATTTCCCCTTTTTGGTTTGCCGCGCATCATGTCAACACAGGCCGATTTTCAAACCATGTTTGACGCAGTGGACCTGCCCGCCAACGGTATGACGTTTTGCGTCGGCTCACTTGGGTCACGGGGTGACAATGACCTGCCTGAGATGGTGCGCCAGTTTGGGCCGCGTATCCATTTTGCCCACCTGCGCAATGTGCGCCGGGAAACGGACGGTGTTCCCTGTACCTTTCACGAAGACGACCATCTGGCCGGATCAACCAATATGATACAGGTGATCAAGGCCCTGATGGACGAGGAAAACCGACGCAAATCCGCCGGGGGCGATATTACGTCGATCCCCATGCGCCCGGATCATGGGCATGAGTTGCTGAGCGATATCGGCGCCGGTGGGAACCCCGGTTATACTGCCATCGGGCGGCTGCGCGGGCTGGCCGAACTGCGCGGCGCGATGATGGCGATTAAGGAGTACCCCCCATGCTAACCGATTGGTTCGAAGTCATTGACCCAAGGTTCAATTCCCTTGTGTTGGGAAATGTCAGCGTGGAAAAGCTGTGGACTGGCGCGCGCTGGACAGAGGGGCCGGTTTACGTGCCTGCCGGGCGTTATTTGTTGTTTTCGGACATCCCCAATGACCGGGTGTTGCGCTATGATGAAACAAGCGGCGAGGTGACGTTGTTTTCAGACCGCAGCGGTTTTCAAAACGGGCGCACGCTGGACCGGGCAGGTCGCGTGGTTTCATGTGAACATGGCGGGCGGCGTGTGTCACGCATTGAACATGACGGAACCACCAGTGAACTTTGCGCATCATACGATGGTAAACGCCTGAATTCACCCAATGATGTGGTGGTGAAATCGGATGGCTCAGTCTGGTTTACCGATCCAACCTACGGCATCGATAGCGACTATGAAGGCCACAAAGCGGAAAGTGAAATTGGCGCGTCTTATGTTTACCGCATTGATCCGCAATCCGGTGAAGTAACGGCAGTGGCCACAGATTTTGCCAAGCCGAACGGGCTGGCGTTTAATGGTGACGAAACGCGGCTTTATATTTCGGATACCGGCCTTAGTCATGACCCGGACGGCCCGCACCATATCCGGGTTCTGGATGTGGCAGGTGATGGTAAATCATTGCACCCCGGCGGGTCGGTTTTTGCCACCTGTGGGGCGGGCGTGTTTGACGGTTTCCGGTTTGATCAGGCCGGCAATATCTGGACCAGCGCCGGGGATGGTGTCCATTGTTACGCCCCGGACGGACATTTGCTGGGCAAGATCAAAATTCCCGAAGCGGCGGCCAATGTTGAATTTGGCGGCCCAAAACGCAACCGCCTGTATATCTGCGCAAGCCAAAGCCTTTATTGCGTTTACCTGCGCACCACCGGGGCCGGACCAACGACTTTACCCGCCTGAAACTGAAGGAACTGTTCACATGCAACCAGTAAACCCACCCGATTGGGCCGAAACAGACGGCCCGCGCTTTGTGACGCGCCCGGCGCATCGTCAGTGGCTGTTGGGTCAGGCCAACAACTTGCTGGATTTCTTTCAGCCCAATCTGATCAATGCGGCGGGTGGTTTTTACAGTCTTGACGATACTGGTCAGCCGATCCCCCCCAAATCGGGCCAGTCGGGCGTTGAACGTCAGTTGCACGACACCACCCGTTTTGTGCATTGTTTTACCATTGCCAAGCTGTTGGGGCGACCCAGCGCAGACGATGTTATTGATCACGGCATGGCGTTCTTGTGGGACCGGCACCGGGACGAAAAAAATGGTGGCTATTTTTGGGGTGTTGATGACGTTTCACCAAGTAACCCGGCCAAACAGGCCTATGGTCATGCGTTTGTTTTGCTGGCCGGGGCGTCGGCCAAAATTGCCGGACACCCGGATGCGGACCGTTTGCTGGGTGATGTCACTGAGGTACTGCACACGCGGTTTTGGGACACGAAAGCCGGGGCAACCAGCGAAGAATATACCGCAGACTGGCAGGCCATCAGCGATTATCGCGGCCAGAATTCCAACATGCACCTGACCGAAAGCCTGATGGCCGCGTATGAGGCCACGGATGATCAGATGTATCTTGATATGGCCGAAAGCATCGCCGGTCTGATCATTGATCGCCATGCGCGTGAACAGGGCTGGCGCGTGGCCGAGCATTTTGATGCGAACTGGCAGGTGGACCTAAACTATGTGGGCGACCCGATGTTCCGCCCGGCGGGAACCACGCCTGGCCATGCGTTGGAATGGTCGCGCCTTCTTATTCAGCTTTGGGAACTGGGGAAACGTCGCAATGACTGGGTGCCTGACGCTGCCAGGAATTTGTTTCGCAACGCGGTTGAAACAGGCTGGGCGGGTGATACCGGTGGGTTCTATTATACGCTTGGCTGGGATGATGTCCCGGACCAGACAGACAGGTTCTGGTGGCCTTGCGCGGAAGGTATCGCCGCCGCATCTGTCTTGGGTTCCCTTGATGATGACCCGTTCCACGAAGACTGGTATCGCCGTATCTGGCAATTTAGCGACACCCATATCATTGATCACCACAACGGCGGCTGGTTCCCGGAACTGTCCGGTGATCTGCGCCCGGTGAACCGGGTTTTCAGGGGAAAGCCAGACCTTTATCACGCACTTCAGGCCTGTCTTATTCCGCTTTTGCCATCAACTGGCAGTATTACACGCGGCCTGAGCCAAAACGCATCACTTTTCTGAATATTAAAAATTAACCGATAGGGTAATCATGAAACTATTACGAATTGGCGACGTGGATCAGGAAGTCCCATGTGTACTGGATGATGCCGGTCTTGCACGCGATGTGTCTGGCCTGATCGGGGATTTCGGGCCAAATACACTTGGGGGTGATTTGCTTTCAACCCTTCAGGGCGTCGATCTGTCGACTCTGGATGTGGTCAAAATGCAGGGTGCGCGCATTGGTTCGCCCATCTCGCAGCCCAAAAACATCTATTGCATCGGGCTGAACTATTCTGATCATGCTGCCGAAGCGGGCATGGCTATCCCTGATGAGCCAATTTTGTTCAACAAATCTTCTGGTGCATTTTGTGGGCCAAATGACCCGACACCCTACACCCAACAGATGACCAAGCTTGATTGGGAAGTCGAACTTGGCGTGGTGATCGGAAAGACCGCCCTGCATGTCAGCAAGGCGGACGCGCTAAACCATGTTTTTGGCTATACGCTGGTTAATGATATATCCGAGCGGGCCTGGCAACTTGAACATGGTGGGCAGTGGTCGAAAGGCAAAAGCTTTAACAATTTCTGCCCAACCGGGCCGTGGCTGGTCAGCCGGGATGAAATTGCTAACCCCCAGACACTGGGGATGTGGCTGAACGTGAACGGGACCCGCGAACAGACCGGAAATACAGAAAAAATGGTCTTTTCTGTCCGGGAAATCGTTTCTTACCTGAGTACCTTTATTCAACTTGAACCGGGGGATTTGATCTGCACAGGTACGCCACCGGGTGTGGGTTCCGGGAACACGCCACCAAAGTTTCTGAAAATTGGGGACACGGTTCATCTGGGCATTGACGGTCTGGGCGAAGCGCGCCAGTCGGTTGTGAAATTTACAGGTGCCTGACCGGTATCCCTGTGGAAAAAGGAAATAAGATGAAAGACAAGATCGCAGTTGTAACGGCAGCAGGGCAGGGAATTGGGCGCGCGACAGCCGAAGGTCTGGCAGAACGTGGTGCGACGGTTTACGCGCTTGATAACAACCCTGACACGCTGAAGGATGTTGAAAATATGACCCCTGTGGTCGTGGATTGCACCGACGCAAACGCGGTTGCAGAATTTTTTGCAACCCTTCCACGGGTGGATATTTTGGTGCATGGGGTCGGCTATGTCCACCATGGCACAATCGAGGACTGCACACCGGATGAATGGGCCAAGACCCTGAACATCACCCTGAACAGCGCCTATGTGGTGATCCGGGAAGCCCTTGGAAAAATGAAAGAACACGGCGGAAGCATTGTTAATATTGCCTCAGTTTGTTCGTCGGTCAAAGGGTTTGCCAACCGGGCGGCCTATGGCACGGCCAAGGGGGCGGTGATCGGGCTGACAAAATCGGTGGCAATTGATTATCTGCCCTATAATATTAGGTGCAACGCGGTAAATCCTGGCACCACCCAATCGCCGTCCCTGAACGAACGGATAGAAGCCCTTGGCAAAGAAGTTGGCGGGACTGACAAGGCGCTTCAGATGTTCATTGACCGCCAGCCCATGGGCCGTCTTGGCACACCCCGGGAAATTGCCAGCATGTGCATTTATCTGGCAAGTGATGACAGTTCCTATGTGACCGGGCAATGTTTCAACATTGATGGTGGCACGCTGATTTAGGGGTGTGTGACGTGGCCCTGATTAACCGGACAGTTTAGCGGCTGTTTTCAGGTGTATTTCGGCTGGTCTTCATACCACTTGGTTGATCTGTCTACCCCCCCGAACATGTGCCGTCTGGCGTTCATTTTTCAAGGTTAGTGCCTTCAAAATCCATGGGGCCCATTGGCGCCAGCAATATAGTTGTAATCACTGCAAAACCCATTGTCCCAGTCATGCACCGCATAGCCCCGTGGCCCGGTCATAAACCCAACCGGCGCATCCGGGCGATAGTCCAGCGCAAAGGCGCTGCATGTGGATGGCCCCACGACAACCACATTGCCATTAATCGTGCCGACAATACCGGCATGAAGGTGGCCACTGATAACGCGAATTTCGTTGGTGAACTGGCCAAGGGTCTCGGCCAGTAATTCGCACCCTTCAAGGCCAATTTCATCCATGAACCAGATACCCGATTTTATCGGCGGGTGGTGAATGGCCAGCAACACTGGTTTTTGCCCTGCCCCGGTCAGGGCGGCGTTTAAATAACTGGCGCTGTCTTCGTCAAACAGGCCGCCGCCCTGACCTTCGATCAGGGAATCCAGACCAATGATGCGTATATCCTGCAGGTCATGCACCCAATTTATTTTTCCGGAGCCGGGCATAGAATCGAGGTTTTGAAAACATTGCCGCATTGGCGCGCGCAAGTCGTGGTTTCCGGGGATAACGAAATAGGGAATTCCCAGTCTTTCGATCTGACGCTTAAATGCCTGATAGCTTTGTATATCGCCAGTATCCGCAATGTCCCCGGTTATAATAACGGCATCAACGGGGGAAATTTTTTCCATATCGCCAAGGATCTGATCAATCATCTGTTCAAACAGGTGCAATGTTTCCAGTTTGTTTGATACCTTTTGCGGGGGGATAACGATGTGGGGGTCAGATATTTGTAATATTCTGGACATCTGGTTCCCTGTAATCTTGAGATACGGTGTAGGTGCTATTTAATACCTGTACGTAAAAAAGCCTGCACAAACTGACGTTGAAAAACCAGAAAGGCAATCAAAAGAGGGGCCACCGACATAAGAGTCGCGGCCGAGATTACCGAAATATCAACGCCATTTTCCGGTGCGCCAAAGATCGACAGCCCCACCGTTAGCGGGCGGGTTTTGTCAGAGTTGGTGACAATTAGTGGCCATAAAAAGTTATTCCAATGGGTTGAAACAGACACCAGCGCATAGGCCAGATAGGTCGGTTTAGCCAAGGGAACATAGACCTTTAGCAACACCCCAAACCAGCCACAGCCTTCTATTCTGGCCGCTTCATCCAGTTCAATCGGAATGGACTTAAAGGCCTGCCGCATCAGAAATATCCCGAATGCGCTGGCCATATAGGGCATTCCGACGCCCAGCAGTGAATCAAACAACCCCAGCCGGGACACCATCGCATAATTTTCCACGATCAAAACTTCGGGAAGGATAAACAACTGCAACAGCACAAGAATAAAGATGAAATCTTTGCCGGGAAAAGACACCTGCGCAAACGCAAACCCGGCCAGCGTTGTGATAATGAACTGCCCGATCAAAACAATGGTCACCAAAAGGAACGTGTTCATAAAATATCGCAACCACGGCGCGCCGTCCCAGGCAACCTGGAAATTCTTCAGGGTCAGGCTGGATGTCAGATTGAAATTCACCGCATCCGAGGTGGAATGAAACGCCGCCCAAAAGGCAAACAGCAGTGGGGAAATCCAGACGATTGCCAGCAGGATCGCACCAAAGGAATCCAGATGTCGTGAAAGGCGGCTCATTGGTAATGGGTCCTTTTATCCATGTAAAAGAACTGCACCGCCGCAATGATCCCCAGCACCAGCAGCACCATGATCGTCATCGCCGCCGCGTGTGGTGCATCAAAATAGGCAAAGGCCATTTCCCAGATGTAATACAGGATCAGCTTGGTTGAATCTGACGGCCCGCCCTTGGTCAAAATAAACAAATGATCGATCAGTTTGACCGAATTGATCATCGCGTTCACCCCAATAAACAGGGTGGTCGGCATCAAAAGCGGCAGCACAATCCGGCGCGTATAGGTCCACCGACTGGCCCCTTCCAGATCAGCCGCTTCTTTCAGGTCGGCCGGAATGGTCTGCAAAGCCGCTAGATAGAATATCATGAAAAACCCGGATTCCTTCCAGACCGTCACAATAATAATAGCCCACAACGCGGTTTCAGGCTGGCCCAACCAGTTCACCGATGGCAACCCAAACAGCGCCCCGATCTGGTCCAGAACCCCCAGCCCCGGCGTATAAAAGAACAGCCACAAATTGGCCGCTGCAATCATCGGCAATACTGTGGGGGTGAAATAGGCAGTGCGCACAAAGCCCTTGGCCGATATTTTGGAATTCGCCCAAAGCGCCATTGATAGCGCAATAAACATCGACAGCGGGATCGTGATGCCCGCATAAAACAGGTTGTTCTTAACCACCAGCCAAAAGGTCGGGTCATTGAAAAGGTCGCTGTAATTTCCCCCACTCACAAATTCTGTCGGGTTGCGCCGGGTGCCCCGTGAAAATGTGCTGGACCACAGGGTCGCAACAGATGGATAAAAAGCAAACAGTGATAGCAAAACAGCGGCAGGCGTCAGCAGCAGATAGCCATATATCGCGCGGCGCCGGCGTTCCTGACTTGCGTGTTTGTTCATTATCAATCTCTTGTCTGGGGAAAGGGCGCCAACCCCCATAGGTCAGCGCCCGATTGTCTTACTTGTAGGGTTTCAACAGCCGCTCAGCCGCGCTTTGGGCTTCGCCCAACGCGTCTTCCGGTGATTTAGAACCAGTCAGGGCAGACTGAATCGCATTGTTCAGACCATCACGCACACGGGCGGTTTCAAAGGTCGAAAACTCAGCCACGGCATGTTGCAGTTGATTGCGCGCAACCAGTGCCGGTGGGAAGGATGCGGTGTAATCCTGCAAGGCGTCCGTGCCATAGGCTTCTTCCGAAACACCCATATACCCGGTGGAAATCGACCATGTCGCCGCCTGCTCTGGGGCAGTCATGAACTTGATCAACTTAAGTGCGGCGGCTTTTTCTTCGTCGGAAGTATCCTTGAAGAGATAGAAGTTACCGCCACCCGTGGGTGAACCAAGGCGCACCTTACCCGGCAACATCGCAACACCAAAATCAAACGTCGCATTGTTCTTAACAGCCGTCAGGTTGCCGGTAGAATGCCACATCATCGCGGTCTGGCCTTCCAGGAACGCCTGACGCAGTGTGCCCCATTCAACGGTTCCTTCTGGCATAATGCCATGCTCCTGTGACAGGGACTGCCAGAACTTCAGGGTGTCAACAACGGCGTCATCGTTGAAATAGGTTGTCAGCCCATCATTTGACATCAGTTCCTTGCCGTTCTGAATAGCCAGCGCCTGGAACATCCAATAGGGATAGCCAGTGGACGGGATCATCAGACCATAGGTGCCGTCGCCAGTCAGGGCCTTGCCCATATCAATCAGTTCGTCCCATGTGGTCGGGGCCTTTTCCGGGTCCAGACCGGCGGCGCGGAATTTGTCTTTGTTATAATATGCAACGATGGTGGAACGCTGAAACGGGATGCCCCAGGTTTTGCCCTCAATTACACCGTTCGCCATCAGGGCCGGATAAAAACTGCCCAGCCATGCCTTTTCTGCGTCGGTTTGGATCACATCATCAAAGGCGACGATCAGGTCTTGTTCAATCAGGTCATAGGCATCAATTGAAAACATAACGGCCAACTGCGCCGGTTCGCCCGCATTCAGCGCCGACAGGGCGCGCACGCGGGTGTCGTCATAGTTGCCGGAATAAACGGCCGTAACACTGATGTCAGGGTTTGCGGCTTCGAAATCTGCAACGATACCGTCAACAACCTGTGTCAATGCACCGCCAACCGCAATTGGATAGTACATCGTTAGTTCAGTTTCTGCATTTGCCATTGACGCAACAGACATTGCCCCAGACAGCATTAGCCCAAAATATCCAGATCTTTTCATTTTATTCTCCTCCATGAAAACTTGATTTTTGCCATTCTTCTTTGAATTTTTCGTCCCCCCCATGTTTCATTTTTGCGGCGAAGCGGATATTTTCCGCCCCTCTTTGTCAAAACTCAGCAGGGTTTCTCTGGCCAAAGTGATATCAATCACCTGCCCCGCCGGAATGTTTTTCAGCCCTGCAACCTTTAGTGTCAGGCCCTGCGCCTGTGGGTGTTCAAGCCCAATAAAGGTTTCGGCCCCCAGGAATTCACAATCACTCACCTGACACTGCAAATCCCCCTGTCCGGCTTCGGCCAATGCAATATTTTCGGCCCGCACCCCAATGGTGGGCACATCTGAAAACCCGGACAAGGCATGCCCTTCAATCAGTGCCATGGGTGGTGCGCCGACAAATTCGGCGACAAATGTATTTTCCGGTTGATTATACAGCTGTTCAGGTGTGCCAACCTGCTGAATTTCACCGTCCCGCATCAGCACAACTTTATCGGCCATGCTCATCGCTTCGGTCTGATCGTGGGTCACATAGACCACGGTGATCCCCAGATCCTTTTGTAGATTCTTGATGTCTTTTCGCACTGCATGGCGCAATTTTGCATCCAGATTTGAAAGGGGTTCATCCATCAGACACAGGCGTTGCCCGGCAACGATTGCACGCGCCAGCGCCACACGTTGGCGTTGCCCACCCGACAGTTCATTGGGCTTGCGGTCTTCAAATCCCAGCAGGCCGGTGATTTCCATCGCACGCCGCAGTTTTTCAAGCCTTTCAGCCTTGGGAACACGGCGCACCTTCATGCCGAACATCACATTTTCGGCCACCGAAAGATGGGGGAACAACGCATATGACTGGAAAACCATCGACAGGTTGCGCCCCGACGCGGGCCGGTGCGTCACGTCTGCACCATCAATTATAATCTGCCCCTCGTCCGGGGTTTCCAGCCCAGCCAACAGCCGCAGCGTGGTGGATTTTCCGCAACCTGACGGGCCAAGCAACGCAACAAATGACCCTTCTTCAATGGTCAGGCTTATATCCTGAACACCAAGCGCCCCATTCCAGCGTTTGGCGATCCCATCAAGAACTACAAAAGGTTGCGCCCTCATGATCCGTTATCCCCCAATACCTTTAAGCGGTCTGCAACCCCGTCAAGCATCGGGCTGAATTCATCGCCCGGCCGCCTGTCGATGATGATCCGGTCAACATCCGTTATGTTGCCACCAACGGCCGGGGCCACCCTGCCAAATTTACTGCTGTCAGCCACCAGAACAGACATCCGGCAATTGGCCCTGATCTTTTCACGAACCCGAACCTCGGACCCGTGAAAATCCAACAGGGTGCCGTCTTCATCAATACCCGCAACCCCGAAAAAACCAATTTCGGCCCGATGGTTATCAAAAAGCGCGACCACTTCATCACCCAGAATGTCACGATCCGGCAGGCGCACTTCGCCACCCGGCAGGATAATGCGATTGCTTGGTTCATGGCTAAGCGCCATTGCCGCATTAAGATTGTTGGTAACAATTGTCAGGCGCTTGGTGTCTTTCAGGGCATCGGCAACCATCATTGGTGTGGTCCCAATAGAAACAAATATCGTTGCGCCATCACTGACAAACTTTGCGGCCTCTCTTGCGATGGCACGTTTGGCAATCGGGTTCTGTGCGGTCCGAATGTCATAAGACGTGTTTATCGTGCCCTCAAACAGCTCCGCGCCACCATGTCGGCGGCGCAACAGGTTTGCATCGCTCAATGCATTGATATCACGGCGAACGGTTTGCGCAGAAACCCCAAGTTCCTCCGACAAAACTTCAACCGTCATAAAGTTATGCTGCCTGGTCAGGTCAACAATCTTATCCCTGCGTTGTTTTGTCTTTTTGGACATTTATACGCACTTCCCCATATTTCTATAAAAATAGTATCCACTCGACCAATTAAACACAAGAAAAACTTTCGTATGATCACTTTAGGGCGTTTAACGGCATCCCCGCTATCCTTAACAATTTCCCTATATTCACGTTATCCAGCAGCACATTGGCTGCCTTTGCACCATTCAAACAGACAGGCCGGGGCAAACCGGAAAGGCGCTTAGAAAATTAGGGTTATTCAAATAACACCTGATTAAAAATACGATCTGGTCTGTTCAAATTGCTGCCGAAACCGTAGACACCAACAGCTAGCGGCCCCGTAGCTCAACTGGATAGAGCACCTGCCTTCTAAGCAGGTTGTTGCAGGTTCGAGTCCTGCCGGGGTCGCCATGGTTATTGTGAAACGTACTAAAACAACGAAATAACATTAAAACCCACCTATTTTTCACCTGCCCCGATATGTCAGATGATGAACAGTTTTCCTCCTCAATTATAACAAACTTTCGATATTTAGCAGTCGCAGAGATTCTGAGTGTAGCATTAGCTTTTCATTAGAAAAGTTCACAAAGACAGTGAGATCAAAAGATTGCGTTTTTTACAAAGGGTGTTCACTCCTAACTCGCCAAAAAGTAATCCCCCTAAGGCAAGGCCGCCTTCAGGGGGGGGATCAAAAAAACAACAAGAAATTGTTACAAAAAAGGAAAATAAAATGGCCCTAACTATTGGTACTATCTCAGAAATTGACGGCTTTATCGGCGGCGCTGTTATTGACAGCGAATCCGGAATGATTGTGGCTTCTGAAGGTGGTGGAAACTTTGATCTGGAAGTTGCCGGCGCTGCACAGTCGCAGGTTGTTAAGGCAGAGCTGGCCGCAATGGCAAAGCTTGGATTGAAAGATACAATCGAAGACATCCTGATCACTTTGGGCAAGCAATATCACCTGGTCCGCCCACTTGCGAAAAACCCACAGGTATTTTTGTATCTGGTTCTGGACAAAAAGCAGGCCTCTCTGGCCCTGGCGCGTATTGCGTTGAAAAAAATCGAGGGTACCCTCGATATCTGATCTGAACGGGAATTTCCCATTCGATTTAGTGCAAACAGCGTAACAGAAATGTTGCGCTGTTTTCTTTTTGGGGGTGTGGATGTGATTGAACCCCGTTTTATCATGATACTGACTGGATTGCGGCCCATGCCCATCCAGCAGCTTGGCAAACATTCAAACCCAGTCCGCCAAAATACTGCTAAAAATACGGGTTTTCACCTATATCCCAATCAGATCGGGGTATAGGGAACATCCAGCCCGAAATATTTTGGCCCAACCAGTTCCAGCCCCTTTTCGCTGCGCCAGATCGGGTCGCACGGCAAACCCAGCACATTTACCGACAGGCCATATTTCACCATATCGGTTGTAACTGGTTCCCCGATGTTGGCGTCCAGCAGGGTGATCAGGTCCGGCGTGGTGGCAACGGTTTTTCCGTCCACTTCAGCCGCCAGAAATTCATTTTGAAAGGACAATACTGCTTCACTATTGCGGAAATCCCCGGTGCCTTCCAGTGTGACAGTGCCTTTGGAAAATCCGGTTTCATTGCGACGTTCAACATCGCGCACCCGCCCCTGAAACAGATGTGCCCCACCAAAGCGTTTGGCCAAAGCGTCCGTCACATCGCCACCATGGTTTTCCATGATCTCACCAATTTCATGCGCCATGCTCAGGCTGTCGCGGATCAGGTATTCACGACATTGCTTTGCCGTAACCGCATATAGGCCCACCATCGCCGACCCGCCCATTTCAATCGTCAGTGCCCGCGCCAGCTTTTCTGTCCATTGGTTGGACACCGTGTCAAAAGTTGCGCCGTTTCCCTTGTCATCAAACATCGCCATTGGGGTTGCGTTGATACCGCCCAGCGTAAAGGTCACCATCTGCAATTCGGGAAAGGCCCGGCCCATCGCGTCGCCATCCACAATGGGCAGGCCCATCTGCGCGGCGGCAATAAACGGGATGGTTGAATTCAACCCCCCTGCTTCAATGCACAAAATCGCCGAAACCTTTTTTTGCATCAGGCGTTCAATCATGTTCACCAGGTTGGGTATTTCATTTCCACTGGGGAACTTTTCGATCATCACAACGGGTGCGCCCATCATCGCAATGGGCAGGATCAGTTCATCATCGCCCATTGTGTCGATATCGATAACCGGCACTGTTTTATCGTCCCCCAGCATTTGTTGAACCATCAGTCGTCCAACATAAGGGTTACCACCACCCCCCGCGCCCAGCACCGCACCACCCTGTGCGATCCGGCCCAGTGCTTTGGTATCGACGTTGAATTTTACCTGACTGGTCATTGGCTTACCCCTGTATTCAGATCCCCGACGACTGTGACACTAATCGCCAGATTATTGCCCGGCAAATACGCCAGCGGCACATCGCTTTTGCTTAGAATATTCAACGTTTTCGGGTCGGCATTGGCGGCGATTGCAATCTGCCTTGCTTCCTCTGTTATCTGTTCAATCGCCTGTTCCCGGTCAAGGTTGTCGTCCAGTTGTACGACCTTGGAAACTTCCCCCGACACCTGCGCAATCGCGGCACCAACTGCATTTGCCAGATCATGGTGTTCGGGCCTGATGACCGTCAACCCATCCACCATATCGGCCATCAAAACCGAACCACCACCAACGGCCAGCACAGGCATTTCTTCGCCACTGGTGCGTGATCTGGCCACCGCATCAGCGACGGTTTGATCCATAATATCCAGAAGCCCGGCCATATTTTCAATGTCCGGCGCTGGGGCTGACCCCATTTGCGCACGCCCCGCCGCCACAGCCAAATCAGACGCGGTCAGGGTCTGGCCACCAAAAATAACAGCGTCCTGCAACAGCCGGTGCCCAACCGATGACGGGCCAATGGACGGCTGATCCCCCGGCACCACAATTGACCCGCCGCCCAGACCAATGCTTATAACATCCGGCATTGAAAAGTTTGTCTGCACGTCGGCAACAGAAACCGATGTGCCGGCAAGGCGCGGGAAACCATCGCGCACCTCACCCACATCCGTGGTGGTGCCACCGATATCAACCACCAGCGCATTTTTCAGCCCTGACAGAAACGCCGCCCCCCGCATAGAATTTGTCGGCCCGCAGGCGAATGTCAGAACCGGCAGACGCCGAACCTCTGACGCCTTAATCAGCGTGCCATCGTTACGCGTGAAAAACAGCGGGCACGTCAGGCCAAGATCACCCTGCAAACTGGAAAAAGCCGCGACCACATCATTGGCCAATGGTTTCAGGGACGCATTGATCAGGGCGGCGTTTTCGCGCTCCAGTATGCCCATCCGGCCAATTTCACGGCTGGCGGTTACGCTAACCTTTGGACGATGCTTGGCAATAATTTCTTCGGCTTCTTTTTCCATATCCGCACGCACAGGGGCAAAAACACAGCTAAGCGCGATTTCACGGCATCCCTTGTCCAGCAGACTGTCAACCGCGCGCAATAGCTGGGCTTCGTCCAGTGGGGAAATTTCGCGGCCATCCATTTCATAGCCGCCGTCAATCAGTTCAAACTGTCCGCCAATTGCCGACACCAGATCCGCCGGCCAGTCAGCAAAAGGTGTAAGTGAGCCACCAGAGGGCAGGCACAGCCGGATAATACCGGATTGCGCCAGTTCCTTACGCTGCACCAACGCATTCACAAAATGCGTGGTCCCGACCATGATCGCATCAACGCCCCCGGCGCTTGTGCCGGCCTCGGCCATCGCGGCGGTGACTGCGTTTTGAACACCTGTAAGAATATCAGGGGTGGTTGGGCTTTTGGCCCCGCCAAGGAAGGTTGTGTTTTCCATTACAACCGCGTCGGTATTGGTTCCACCGACATCCACACCAATTCTTATCATGCAACCTTCTCCCTAATATTGCGGCCCGTGAAAATCAGCCTGCGCGCCTTTGCGTCCAGGCGTCAACGCCGACCGCCAGCAGGATGACCATTCCCTGGATCAGTCGCTGCCAAATCGGATCAATCTGATGCAGGTTAAACCCGTTGGACAAAAACGCCAGAAAGAACGCGGCCGTAATTGTTCGCCAGATCGCGCCCTGCCCGCCGGCAATGGATGTCCCGCCAACAATGACGGCCGTGAGGACCGTAAAGACGAAACTGAAATCATCGGACGGTTGCGCAGAAATTGAGCGCGACGAATTCAAAATGCCCGCCAGTGCCGCAGCACCACCCAGCAATATAAACGTCGTGGCCTGAACCCGGCTGACGTTGACACCGGCCAAACGCGCCGCTTCCTGATTGCCGCCTGTGGCAAAGACATTGCGCCCGAACCGGGTTCGGCTAAGCAACAGTGCCGCGATGATAACAACGATGATCGCGATCCATGTGGCGCTGGTAATGCCAAAATAGCGGGTTCTTGCGATCTGCTGATAAATGTCACCAGCCGGGCGCATTAGTGAACGATCCGAAATCAGGTACCCAGCCCCGAAAAACATGAACGACGTGGCCAGCGTGCCGATAAACGAATTCACCTTGAACCGGGTCACAACCAGCCCATTAAACGCCCCCATTGCCAGACCAACAATAATACCAACCAGCACCGCCAACGTGACACTGCCGGTCGCATTTTCAACCGTCAGGGCAAACAGCGGCGCGGTAACAAAAACGGCCGAAACCGAAACATCAAAATTGCCGGCAATGATCGCAATCGTCATGAAAGAAGCCGCAATCAAGACCGTTGATTGCTGATCCAGAATGTTGCGAAAATTGCGTTCCGTGGCAAAGCCATCAGTTGTGGCCGCCAACAGAACGAACAGCAGCAACGTGATGACTGCAATCCCGTAATTGCGTGCGAATAGCACTAGTTTCTGCATTTTATCCCCCACTAAAAGCGGCATTCATCACCGCCTGCTCGGTCAGGTTGTCCTGTACCAGTTCCTTGGAAATTCGCCCGCGGGACATAACAATAACCCGGTGGCAAAGACCCATTATTTCTTCGATTTCAGATGAGATCAGCAAAATCGCTTCGCCCTGATTGGCAAGGTTTACGATCAGATCATAAATGCTGCGTTTCGCGCCCACATCAACGCCGCGCGTTGGTTCATCTGCGATCAACAGCTTGGGCTGCCCGACGGCAGCGCGGGCGAACAGAATTTTTTGCTGGTTGCCACCCGACAACATATCAACCGGATGCCTAAGGCCTTCGTGTTTTACCCGGGTTTCTTTGCACCGCAGGTCAACTTCTTCATATTCACGCTTTTTGTTCAGCCCCAGCACCCCTGAAAATTGGCGCAGATGGGGAAGCGACACATTTTCCAGCAATGAGCGCGACAGCATAAGCCCCTGATCCCTGCGGGATTCCGGCACCAATGCCATACCATTTTTCAGACAATCTGAAACGCTTGCCTTGCTAAGATCAGCACCCGCAAACGAAATCTGCCCCTTGTCCAGCGGGCTGGCCCCATAAATCGCATGGGCAACTTCGCTGCGCCCTGACCCGACCAGCCCGGCCAAGCCCAGTATTTCACCGGGCCTGATGTCCAGGCTGATATCTTCAAATTCACCAGCCCGGGAAATTCCGCGAACCGACAGAACTGGCGGGGCCTGCAAATCAGGGGGCGACAGTGGTGGAAACTGGTTTTGCACCTCTTGCCCCGTTACGCCAACAATCAGACTGTCGCGTGTTTCTGTCTTGCGATCACTGGTGCGGATCAACTTACCATTTCGCAGGATCGAGATTGTATCCGAAACCTTTAGAACTTCATCAAGAAAATGCGAAACATAAACAATTGCCGCACCGGAATTTGCAAGGCTGCGCACCAGTTCAAGCAACTGTTCCGCCTGATGGCTGGCCAGACGCGCCGTTGGTTCATCAAACACGATAAGGCGCGCGTCACGGCTAAGCGCGCGCAAAATTTCCACCTTTTGTTGCTCGGCAACCGGCAATGCGCCAACATGAACATCCGGGTCCAGATGCATATTGAACCGCTCCATCGTTGCCAGAACGTTTTCACGGGTCTTTTTCGCGTCCACAAACGGGCCGCGTGTAATTTCCCGACCCAAAGAAATATTGTCAGCGACCGATCGGTTTTGCAGCAGCGATAGTTCCTGCGAAATTCCGACAAGGCCGCGGTCATTCCCCTGCGCCGGATTGCGCAGATGGATGGCTTCACCATCCAACATCATTTCACCTGCATCGGGTTGATGCACCCCCAGCAAAACCTTGCCAAGGGTCGATTTCCCGGCACCGTTTTCACCGATAAGGGAATGGACTTTCCCCCGCTCAAACGAGATATCAACACCGACCAGCGCCTGTGTGCCACCGAAATGTTTGCTAACCCCCGAAAGGGTTAGCAATGTTTTATTTTGTGACGTTAAGTCCGCCACTTAGCCGTCCCACTGCGCGGAAAACTTGGAAATGTTCCCGCTTGTGATCAGACCATCGTCGGCGACGGTTGTCAGCGGATCAATGCCGCCCTGATGATTGCCGTTCGCCAGCGCATCAACCATGGCTTCCATTGCCAGACGACCTTCGTCAGCCGGGGCACCGAACACGCCGCCAAACCAGCTACCGTCGGCAATACCCTTAAGCGCAGGCGCTGAACCACCCAGCCCGATCAGCTTGACCTGGCCGGTCATGCCTTCGTCGGACAGAACGATTGCAGCACCCTGAATTGACTGATCCGCACCGACCATGACATGAAAGCTGTCATTGACCTGCAGGATGTCCTGTGTCGCCGTGATCCCGCCATCTGGGCCAAGGTATTTACCTTCGCCTTCGGCAACAACCGTGATCGATGGGTGGGCGGAAATTGCATCATCAAACCCAGCACGCAGGGCATCATCCAATGGGATACCTTTGATACCGTAGATAAAGACCACTTCGCACGGGTCGATGCCTTCACAGGCCTGAATGGTCAGGGCACCGTGGCGCTGACCCGAACGGTAAGGTGCGGCCAGAACGGACGCCGCAACACCGGCAACCTGTGGGTCTGACGTTGTCAGATCTGCCCCAACAACCTGGTTCAGGATAACCACTTCGATACCTTCGGCAATCGCCGCCTCAACATCCGGAATGGCACCGGGGCCATTGATCGACACCAAAACAATGCCATCATATTTGCCGGATGCAATTGCATCCTGCATCTGTGCGGTCTGTTTTGCCGGGTCGAACTGGGCATCAAATTCTGTGATTGAAATGCCGTTGGCATCCGCCACCTTTTGCATTTCTGCCATCGAGACACTTAGCCATGTGTTGGCAGAACTGGCCGACAGGTATGCCACCTGTTTATCAGCTGCCATACCAACGGTTGCCACCGTCGACAGCAATGCCGCCGCTACGGCCGTTTTTGCCAGCTTACCAGCACCAATAGTTGCTTTAGTCAGTTTCATTTTAATCTCCCTGTTTTTTTCCCGAATTCGTGAATGGATCCTTCCCGGCTCGGGGATCGGAAAGGCGGGGCAATTGCCCCGAAAGGTTGGATGGAATGGTTTCATTTTCGCCCCGCTTCAGACGGCAGGTCAGGTGAATTATTTGCTATAACCATAGACCTCCTGCGCGCGATCAGCCGTGATAAACCCATTGCGGACATCTTGCGCCACAGCCTTGGGGTCGCGCTTTTTCGGATCACCAAAACCGCCACCACTGGCGGTGACAACGCGGATCACATCATCGGTGTTCACCGCCAGGCCAGACACGAAAGAATAGCGTTCTTCGCCACCGTCCGGGCGGATCACATCAACATAGTTTCCCGACCCTTCGTTGGCCCCTTCCAGTGCCCAGGGCTTAACCACATAGCGCGTGTAACCCGCCGTCAGAAAACCGTTATCGGCCCGAATGCGATATTCAAGCCGAAGCCCACGCCCACCGGTAAATTCGCCCTCGCCACCGGGTTCACAGTTCAATTCCATCCGGTCCACGAACAGGCCATTTCGGCTTTCGGATATTTCGGCGGGGGTATTATAGGTTTCCCCGTGAAAGCCCGAAAAGATGCACGGGTTTCCGTCACGCCCGTTCCAGGCCCCCCAACCACCGATTTGGGGTTCGATGATCGTGTATTGGCGGCCTGTATCGGGGTGGGTACCACCCACAAAAGTGCCGCAGATCGATGCAAAATGCCCGGCGGGCAAACGGTCGGGAATATGGGGCGCAAGACAACGCCAGATCAGGTCATAAACCCGAACCTCTGTTTCAAAATAAAACCCGATCGCCGCCGGTTCCTGCGCATGAAATATCGACCCTTCGCGCGTCAGAATTTTTAGCGGGCGAAAGCATCCGTCATTGGCCGGGGTGTCATATCCGGTCAGTGATTTAAACACCATTTGCGCGCAAATGATCGTGCCATCGCGGCTGGTGTTTGTCGGGCCCGGGTCCTGATCGGGGTTGTCGCGCAAATCAACGATGAACTCGTCATCACTGATTGTAACCTTAACATTGAAGACCCGGCCATCGTCCTGATCTTCAGACAATTCAAACGTGCCTTTTGGCAGCTGCTTCAGTTCGGCCAACGCCGCCCGTTCGCCAAATTCCATGAAGCTTTGCATGGCCCGCGTAAATGTGGCGACACCGTATTTTGCGGCCATATCTTCCAGACGCTTTGCGCCGATCCTGACCGACGCAATCGCCGCCCAGACATCCCCCAGCAAATAGTCAGGCATCCGCGAATTGACGGTGATAATATCCATCACCGATTGTTCGGTTGCGCCCTCTCGGATCAGGCGCACAGCCGGCAGGCGAATGCCTTCCTGAAAAATCTCGGTGGCGTCACCTGAAAGTGAACCGGGCGCCATCCCGCCAACATCGGAATTATGGGCGATATTGGCGGTCCAGGCGATCAACTCACCATCCGAAAAAATCGGCATAGCAAGCACCAGATCATTCAGGTGCGTGACCCCGCCATAATATGGGTCATTGGTGATGAAAATATCGCCCGGATTTATTTCACCGGGCTTGTTAAATTTGGCCAAAATGACCTGAACCGATTTATCCAGCACACCGATAAAGGCCGGAATACCCGCGCCGGACGACGCGATGCGCCCCTGCGCGTCGGTAATCCCGGTGCCCATATCCAGCACCTCATAGATGATTGAACTCATCGCTGTTTTGCGCATCGCGGCAAACATTTCATCCGCAGCAGCCTGAAGCGAATTTTGGATAATT
>DAOURA010000044.1 GCA_030625325.1 Marinosulfonomonas sp. | reverse complement strand
CCCCTTCGCACCGCCATGCATGCGGCAGCGTTTCTTGCCACTGACCGCCGGGGCCCGACAGGGAGTGCCTTTTCGGGTTTTCGCCCCACAGCGCGGGCTTGCGCGCATCGGTCCGATGTTTCGCTGATGTGTCCCGGCCATCTACTTTGCCCGCCGCCTCACGGACTTGGTTTTTGACTTCACTCCGGGCAGCGGCACTTCTGGCCCATGTTCAATGGCATTGTTTGCATCTCGTCGGTTTCCCGCCTGGCCCGCTTCAACATTGCCAACAATCGCCTGCCCGCCGGCTTCTACATTCACATGTTCTACGGTCACTTTCTGCTGTCCTTTACCGCGGTGTTTGTTCAGCGTGGTGAGTTGCTGCCCGTAGAGCGACATCAGCTTTTGAGCGTGTTTGAGCGCCATGTCCCGGCCCGCAAAGGTCTGATTTGCCAATGCGGCCCGTTTTAAACATTCAAGGGCCGCAAAGTGCGTGCCAACCATTTGGGCAGCCAACATCCCTTCAGCGGCGTCGTGTGGCTCTAAGCCTTCAAAAAACTCCAGTGCCCGAACGATTTTCGGAATTTTTTCCTCTTCGTTCCAATGTTCGGGAAACCAAAGCAACTGTGCAATTTCATTTAATTTCTGGCTTTGAAGGTCGCTTTCTTTGACACCCATCCCCTTCGCCAGAATCGCCGCCGGCAGGGGTTTGTGAGCAGGCGTATAGGTTTCCTCGCTATCCGCTTTTTTCTTTTTCGGTTTTACCATCAGCGCCTCCGGCGGGTAGTGCCCAACACTTTCTGAGTGAGTATACCTCGGATTTGTGCACAATCGAAGCACTTTAGCGGTTGATTTCTATACTGTGCATAGGGTTGTTCCTTATTTTTCCTTCTTACCCGCACCCCCCCTATAATCGCAAATGGCCGATAACGCTTGCCCTCAACCGCTTGGTTGGCAAAAGAAATCGCTATTCAACTATTTGGGTTTATGCATCATAAAAAATCGCGGTCCGGCGTCGCCGTCGATAGCCCGTTTCGCGGTTTTCCAAGTTTATCAGGTTCACCAATGGTTTCCGTTTTGTCCTGATAACGAAATGGCTGTTCTTGATTGTTTTCGCAGCATAAATTGTCGGATTTGCAATCCGCTGCGTAACCACTCCGCCAACTCGCCGAAGCCTCGGGCGGTCTATACCATGGTTTTGTGCCGCGCAAGCGTGATTCAGTTAGATGTGCTGTGTTGCCGGGCCTGATTTTCTGTGGCAAAACCACTCGGTAGAATCCAAACCAGTGAGTCTTAGCTATGGCCGACTACTCTGCTCGCCGCACAACTATGGTCGATACCCAGGTTCGCCCCTCGGATGTGACAAAATTTCCGATAATTGATGCAATGCTGCGCGTCCCCCGTGAGGCCTATGTGCCGGATGGACGCCGGGAAGTTGCCTATGCCGGAAATAATGTGGAACTGGGGGCAGGGCGCGTTGTGCTTGAACCACGCACGCTGGCCAAGATGTTGGAAGGGCTGGATATTCAGCCTGACGAACTGGCGCTGGATGTGGGGTGTGGTCTGGGTTATGGGGCGGCGGTGATGTCCCATCTTGCCGAGGCGGTTGTCTGCGTTGAAGAAAACCCTGAAATGGCGGCCGAGGCCGAACGTATTTTGGGCGAAAACGGCGCTGAAAATGTGGTTGTGATCGATGGGTTGCTTGCCGAAGGGGCGGCCAAGCACGGCCCCTATGACGTGATCCTGATTGAAGGCGGAGCAGAGCATATTCCGCAAGCCCTGATTGACCAATTAAAAGACGGCGGACGGGTGGCCGCAATATTTATGGAAGGTGCCCTTGGAATTTGCCGTATCGGATATAAATTTGATGGACAGGTGTCCTGGCGTTTTTCTTTTAATGCAGGCGCGCCTGTTCTGCCGGGATTTGGGCGTCACAACGCATTTGTCCTTTAATCTGTTTCGCCAAAAGCGCGCCACGTTATTGGCCGTACGCACATAAAGGGCATTGGGATGTTTGGAAAAGTCATAAAAATTACGGTTGTCGCAATTGCGATTTCTGTGGTTGCTGGCACAGTCGTTCGCGCCGAAAACCTGACTGGCGCGTTGATTTCCGCCTATAGAAACTCTGGCCTGCTGGAACAAAACCGCGCATTACTGCGCGCCGCTGACGAAGGTGTTGCCCAATCGGTGGCTGGTTTGCGCCCGGTTTTGAACTATGCGATCAACGCCAATTATTCGTCTATCACAGACACCACGTCTTCCAATTTGCAACTGTCGGCCAGCATGATGGTTTATGACTTTGGCCGCAGTCAGTTGCGCGTAGAAGTGGCCAAGGAAAATGTGCTTAGCCTGCGTGAAGCCCTTGTTGGCGTTGAACAAAAGGTGTTGCTACGGGCCGTTGGTGCCTTTGTCAATGTGCAGCGGGACATGTCAATTCAGGGCTTGCAGGAAAACAATGTTCGCCTGATCACCCAGGAATTACAGGCCTCAAAAGACCGCTTTGAAGTTGGGGAAATCACCCGCACCATGGTTGCAATTGCAGAGGCCCGGTTGGCGGCGTCCAATAGTGCGCTGGCGGCGGCAACGGGTAATCTGGCGATGTCGCGTGAAGAATACCGTGCGGCCATTGGCCATTACCCGAATGACCTTGCACCACTGCCCGCGTTACCGGCGACTGCGAAATCGCTGGATGGGGCGCGCTCAGTTGCCCGCCGCCATCACCCCGATATCGCACAGGCGAAAAAGGCAGTTAAAATTGCCGACCTGAACGTGGCGATTGCCGCCGCCGGAATTATGCCGTCCCTTAGGGGAAGCGCAAACGCCATGGTCGATCAGGACGGAAATGACAGCCAATCTATTGGCCTGTCGTTTTCTGGGCCAATTTATCAGGGTGGGGCGCTGGCATCTGCCCATCGTAAGGCGGCCGCACAGCGGGACGCATCGCGCGCCGGTCTGCATATGGCCGGAATGAACATTGATCAAAACGTCGGAAATGCCTGGGCAAGGCTGTCCGTGGCCGATGCCGGGGTGCACGCATCTGAGCAACAAATCCGCGCAAGCCGCGTGGCGTTTCGCGGTGTCCGCGAAGAGGCATCCCTTGGCGCGCGCACCACGCTGGACGTGCTGAACGCCGAACAGGATTTGCTGGACGCACAGGCCGGGCAAATATCGGCGCAAACCGACCGTTATGTCGCGGTTTACAACCTGCTGGGGGCAATGGGCCTGTTGACGGCCGATCATTTGCGCCTTGGCATGGCAACTTATGATCCGGCTGCATATTACAACGCGGTCAAAAAGGCGCCAACCCATGGGGTTAGTGCGCAGGGTAAACGCCTTGATGGGTTGCTCAAAAGTCTCGGTAAAAAGTAATGCATTGTGCTATCTGTTGTTTGCATGGCCTGACTTGGCTAAGCTGCAGGCAGTGGGTCGAAAGTAGTTATTAATGTCAGATACGATGACAAATACAGATTTTAATGATGTTCTTAGTTCCATCAGGCGACTTGTGTCCAAAGATGACGAGAAGAAAACAACTGTGAGTGGGAATAAACCCGATCGTTTCATTCTGACCCCGGCGCACCGCGTTCAAGGTGAGGTGTCGCCGATTCTGGGTGTGATTGCGCCCGCTGAACCGCAGGAAAAGCCTGAAGAAACCGATGTTGCAATATCTGACAGCGATGAAGGCAACGACACTGATGAAATTGTAAACAAAGCCGAATATTTGATTATGGAAGCTGCCTGGAAGGCAGAACTGTCCCGCGTATCAGAGCGGCGCAAAGAACAGGCCCTGAAAGACGGAACAAAAGAGGCATCCGATCAGGGGGCCGGTGTAGAGGCCACCCTTGAAACCCGTATCGCCGAACTGGAAGAGGCCGTAAGCCACGTGCCGGGCGAATGGGACCCCGATGGAACAGAACCAGAGGTTGCCCGCCCCCCTCGGCGCCACATTTTTGAGGTTGTTGAAAACGAAAACTTTCAACCAACCACGAATGCCCCCGATCAGGCCCCGTTAAAACCGGCCGCCACGCCGTTAAAAGAGGTGGCAAAAACTGTGGTTGCCCCGCCGGTTGTTGATACTGAAGTGGCACCTGAAAAAGTACAGGACCCAGAACCAACACCAATGTTTTCCCACGCGGCTGTAAAACCCCGCACCCCCTATTTACTATCGGAACCGGTTATCGGCGGCGCGCAGACAACTGTGGCGGATAAGGCCGCTGAACCCCGCCAGAGCTCCACCAGATCCCCTGCGCAAGTTGTTGACGAAGATGATGTTTTTCTGGATGTTGAGGCCCTGCGCAAAATGATCAACGAAATTGTGCGCGATGAATTGCGTGGCAAGATGGGCGAAGACATTACCCGCAGCCTGCGTCGCATGGTCCGTCAGGAAATTGGGCGGGCATTCCTGCCCAAAAACCCCGAAAGCGAAGACTAGCCGCTAACTGGACCTGCCAACGCCAGTAATTCGTCCAGATCAAGATGCTGTTCCATATGCGCGGCAAGCTGATCAAGCGTTACTTCAACGGTTGCATCGTAATTGGTGTCTGATGGCCCGGCCCCCAGCCCGGCCAGATAGCTGTGGCGAAACTGATCCGACGCAAACAGCCCATGCAAATAACACCCACGAACCCGCCCCGATAATGCCGCAGCACCATGGGGGGTGCCCCCAACAGACAGCCAGGCATGGTCGCAATCAGGACCAGTGGTGTTGCCCAAATGGATTTCATAGCCCTCAAGGGGGGTGCCGGTTTCCAGATATATGGCCTGTGTGCGTGCCAGTTGTTTCTTGGGGTGCATAACCGTTTGAACATCCAGCAGCCCCAAACCGGGCACTTTGCAGGCCTTGCCTTCTGTACCGTTCGGGTCAGAAATAGTCTGACCCAACATCTGATATCCGCCGCAAATTCCCAGAACATGACCACCGCGCCGGACATGGGCCGCCAGGTCGATGTCCCAGCCGTTGGCACGGAAATCTGCCAGATCGGCGATTGTACTTTTGGTGCCGGGGATCAGAACCAAAGTGGCATCCCCCGGCAGGGGACGGCCCGGTTCAATGTTTTCAACTGTGATATCAGGTTCGCTGGAAAGGGGATCCAGATCATCAAAATTGGCAATTTTCCCCAAACGGGGAACGGCGATCTTCAGCGCCCCGCCGGGGCGGCTGATAATGTCCATCACATCTTCGCCGGGCAGGCGCCATGCATCGCCAAACCAAGGCAGAACCCCCATTGATTGCCAGCCTGTGCGGTTTGAAATTTCATCAAGACCATCATCAAAAAGACTGATGTCGCCACGAAACTTATTGATGATAAACGCCTTTATCAGGTCCCGATCACTGTCGGGCAACACGGCGTGGGTTCCAACCAGTTGGGCAATGACCCCGCCGCGATCAATATCACCGGTCAGAACAACCGGAACATTGGCGGCCTGTGCAAAGCCCATATTGGCAATGTCGCCGGCGCGCAGATTAATCTCGGCCGGGCTGCCCGCCCCTTCAACCAGAACCAGATCAACATCTTTGGCCAGCCGATGGAAACTGTCCAGAACCTTAGGCATAAGGGATTGCTTCATGTTCGCATAATCGCGGGCCTTTAGGGTGCTAAAGCGTTTGCCTTGAACAATCACTTGCGCACCGGTCTCGGATTCGGGTTTTAGCAGCACAGGGTTCATGTCAATGCGGGGTTCCAGAAATGCGGCGCGTGCCTGCAGGGCCTGTGCGCGCCCGATCTCACCACCATCAACGGTTACGGCGGCGTTGTTGGACATGTTTTGTGGCTTGAACGGGGCAACACGCAATCCGCGTTTGCTGTATGCGCGGGCCAGACCGGCAACGATCATTGACTTGCCCACGTTGGAACCAGCGCCCTGTATCATAATGGATTTGGTCATCTGATCCCCCTGATACTGCATCCCCCAAAATACCGGGTGCAGCAATGGAAAAAACCAACAGACCGCTAAAATACAGGCATTCACTATGTTGGCGGTATTTCAGCCCCTCTGGGGCTGATCGTGCCTCCGGCGGGGATATTTTTGAAAGGAGAAATATGGCTTTTTCTTTGTTCAAGTACTCCCGCCGGAGGCAAAAACAAAAAACGCGCCCTGAAAGGGGGCGCGCTGAATCTAAAAAAAGGTGTGGTTGCTAAGCTGCTTCTGCCTGTTGTGCTGCGTTGCGGCGTTCGCTTTCTTCGCGCGACAGGGCAACGGATGTACGCACACCCTTTGATACGAATTCCATCAGGCCGGAAACCACGCGTTCATTTGGGTCAATGCCAGCGCAAGACAGAACTTCGCGGCCATCGCGTGAACGCGCCCAGCGGGCGATTTGTTCAGGGCCGTTGCCGTATTTCTTATCGTCAGCAATTGCGTCATCCAGTGCAGCCAGCACTACGGCCGCAAATAGTTTGCGTGCGCGTGTTCCCTGCTCATGATTGAATGCGGTGCTGTCGATGAAATCAGCCATTCACTTTCCTTATTCTTGCTCTTGTACTTTCTGGCGTGGTCCTCTTATGACAGGTCTTAAGCGATTCGGGTATCCCTTTTCGGAATGCCTCCTATGCATTTCTTGCATACCTGTTTCCTGAAGGACACAGTATCTAGTTGTCTTGCCAGGGGGGGATAGCAAAGATATAGGTCTTGCCGATGGATTTTCAATAAATTGTGATGGTTTGGACAGATGCCGAAAATAAACGGAAACGAAATTAAAATTGGTAACGTGCTGGATCACGATGGTGGCCTTTGGGGCGCTGTAAAGGTTGATCACGTTAAACCCGGTAAGGGCGGCGCTTTCGCCCAGGTTGAATTGCGCAACCTGCGCAATGGATCAAAACTGAATGAACGTTTTCGTTCTGCAGATAAGGTAGAGCGCGTCCGCCTTGAACAAAAAGACCAGCAGTTTTTGTACGAAAATGCCGGCATGCTGGTGTTCATGGACAATGAAACCTTTGAGCAGATCGAACTGCCCGCTGAAATCCTTGGCGACCGCCGCCCGTTCCTGCAGGATGGCATGACCATCAAAATCGAATACTACGAGGAAGAGGCCATTAGTGCTGCACTGCCGCAAAAAGTGACCTGTACCGTTGTTGAAACCGAACCGGTTGTAAAAGGTCAGACCGCCGCCAACAGCTTTAAGCCCGCAGTTCTGGACAATGGCATCAAGGTTATGGTGCCGCCCTTTGTCGGTCAGGACGAGGCAATCGTGGTCAATACCGAAACTTTTGAATACGCAGAGCGCGCCTAGGGCTTAGCCCTTGCAGCGGGTTACACGGGTGCCTTGTGCGTCCATGTCGCCGGTTGCGCGCTCAAACCGCAGGTAGGCGATGCCCTGATTGCCGGATTGGGTGAACAGCCGCCCTGCCGGTTTGCCGTCTGCTGTTATCTCTGCCCCCACGGGGGCGGGGCCGCCAATGTTTACCCGCGCCAATCCTTTTTTCAGCTCAGTCTTGTGTTTCATGCGCGCGGTGACTTCTTGCCCCACGTAACAGCCCTTGGAAAAATCGACACCGTTCAGGCGTTCGAACCCGACCTCAAGGATAAAGGTGTCGTTTGGGATCAGTTCAATTCCCGATTGCGGGATCAGGTGCGCAACATGGATTGCGTCCCAATCTGTGCTGTCGGCGTTGGTCATTTGTGGACCGTACTGGCGCCAGCCCAGTGCCGGGTGTCGCGGGTCGGGCAGGGCCCCTGTGGGGGCGGGTGTGGTTGTGGCGCGCCGGACCTGAATGTCGGTTTTTTCAATTCGGACATCCGCGCGCAGGCGATACATGTTCAGGCGTGCCACCAAACCGTCGGCCAGCCCGCTGTCCACGTCGATCAGGATGCTGTCCCCTTCGCTAAACAAAAAGAAATCGGCCAGGTATTTGCCTTGCGGCGTTAACAGGGCGGCGTAAAGCAGACCCGTTTGGGCACCTGTAACGTCATTTGTGACCAGCCCCTGAAGAAACTTCACCCGATCTGCACCGCAAACGGCCAGAATAACCCGATCAGATTTATGTTTTTCCATTGGTTGCCATTCCTTTGCTTTGGCTTTCAATATAGGGTCCGTTGGCCCAAGTGAAAGACCCGTCATGCGTGCTGTGCTTACAATTGTTATTCCGACTTTGAACGCGGCGGGGCAACTGCCGGCGACGGCGGCCTGTCTGATCGAAGGGTTGCAGGGCAGTTTGGTGCGAGAGTTGGTTATATCTGACGGCGGGTCGCAGGACGGCACCGTTGATCTGGCCGATGATCTTGGGGCGGTTCTGGTGTCCGGCGCACCGGGGCGTGGTGGTCAGTTGCGCCGTGGCGCAGATGTCGCGCAGGGGGATTGGTTGCTGTTCCTGCACGCCGACACACATCTTTTGCCCGGATGGTCGGGGGTGGTGGGGCGCCATATTCAGACCTCAGCCAAGGCCGGGTATTTCCGGTTGAAATTTCGCGATAGCGGCGGGCTGGCACGGTTGTTTGCAGCAGGGGCCAATATGCGTTCGCGGCTCGGGTTGCCCTATGGTGATCAGGGGTTACTGATATCGCGCGGGCTATATGATCAGGTGGGTGGATTTCCTGACATTGCCCTGATGGAAGATGTGGCCATTGCCCGTGCCCTTAGGGGGCAGATGGTGATGCTGGGGGCGCAGGCCGCCACGGACGCAACCCGTTATCACAAAACCGGCTGGTTCAGGCGGGGTGCGCGCAACCTCTGGACCCTGACACGGTATCTGTTTGGGGCGGCCCCTGACACGTTGGTCAGGTATTACGACGGCTGATTGTCTTCGGAAAACTGAAGCCGATAGAGGTTCTGATAAACCCCGCCCCGTTCGATCAATTCCCCGTGTGTGCCCTGATCAACCACACGCCCCTTGTCCATAACTACGATCTTGTCCGCGTTGCGCACTGTTGCCAGCCGGTGCGCGATAACCAGCGTTGTGCGCCCCTTTGACAGGCTTTCCAGCGCCTTTTGCACGGTTGCCTCGGATTGGGCATCCAGGGCGGATGTGGCTTCGTCCAGCAGCAGGATGGGCGTGTCGCGCATGACCGCGCGTGCAATGGCCACGCGCTGACGCTGGCCACCCGACAGGCCGGACCCACGGGGGCCAACGCGGGTGTTTACACCTTTGGACTGGTCGGGCAGAAAATCGGCCACATGGGCAGCCACAAGCGCCTTTTTAAGATCACTGTCACTGACATCTGTGCCCAGGGTAATGTTGTCCTTGATGCTTTCGTCAAAAAGCTGTGCATCCTGCGTTACAACAGAATAAAGCCCGCGAAGTTCCTGCAAGTCAAAGGCACGCACCTGCGTCCCGCCAATGGTGACCTTACCGGATTTTGAATCAATAAGCCGGGCGAGCAGATTGAAAATAGTGCTTTTCCCGGCACCGGATTCCCCCACAAAGGCCGTGGTTTTCCCGGCCTCGGCGACAAAGCTCGCGCCGTTTAAAACCGGCTTTTTACCATAGGAAAAGTGAACATCTTCAAATGCAACATCAACCTGTCCGGGGTTTGATGGAATTGGAGCCGGGTTTTCAGGGGACGTGATCGTCGCGCGCATTTGAAATAGCCCGTAAAGACGCTCCAGACTGACCAAGGCAACCTGCCATCTACCTGATAGGTTTCCAAGGCGGCGCAGGGGTTCAAAAATCAGGGCAATAGCCGTGAAAAACGACATGAATTCGCCAACCGTTTTTTCACCATCGATGATCTGTAAGCCGCCGTAGCTAAGCACCCCAAGGAACCCAACTGCTGCAACAATGTCCATCAAAGCAGGGATGCCTGCCGTTGCTGCGGTTGCCCTGAGTTGGGCATTCACAAGCTTTGTGACCCCTCTTTCAAAACGAGTGCTTTCGTAACGTTCGGTACCATTAAGTTTCACAGTATTAATGCCGTGAAACAGTTCATCAAGGCGGGTTGCAACGACACCGGCAGCGTTGCGAACAATCCTGCTGGTATCGCGAATTAGCTTTTGCATATAAAGTATCGGAAAGAACATTAGTGGCGCACCGGCTATGGCGACCAGTGTCCAGACCCAATCAATATATATTGCAACTGACAACAGACTGATCAGGCCGATAAAATCCCTGCCGAATGCTGAAAAGGTATCCGCAATCACATTGGCGGCAGCGCCCGGATCGCCCCGAACCCGTTCAATCAACGCACCTGGGGAATAACTTTGAAAAAAGCTTCCATCCAGTTGAACGATATGGGTTACAAGGTCCCCTTGTATTTGTGCGGACACCCTTCGTGCGATTGTTGCCATAATGACTTTTTGTGCAAGCCCGGCAAATGCACGAGCAACGAAAATTCCAAAGACTCCAAACGCAACCCAAACGACGGCATCCCTGTCCCCCGCGATGAATATTTCATCAAACATCGGGCGAACCATATAGCTAAGCATCCCAAGGGCGCCGCCCTCGATTGCCATAAGTAAAAAACCAACGAACAAAAGGCCCAGTCTGGAACGCACATAGCTGTTCCAGAACCAACGAATAAGGATCTTTGGAGGGTAATCAAATTTTTCTGTAGTGCTCAAGGTTTCTTCCGTTTTTCGTTAAATGTCTTGGTCAGTAATTTAGGGTTATAACGGGTACTAATCCAGTCGTGGATCAATATTTCCTTGGTCTCTGTGTCTTTTTCATACGCGCCCAGCATATGATCCAGTATTCCGGTTCGAAAACTTTTCACATGGATGAACTTCAACCCCAATTGACGCTTGGCCTGCTGAGCGGTGGCCCCCTTCATGTGCATCAGATAAAGGGCCGACGCCAGTCCGGCCCGGTCTGCACCCGATTTACAGTGCATCACGAACGGAAGGGGGATGGTTTCAAAAATATCGAGCAATTTGAGAAGGTTCTTTTTACTATCAAGATGGCGGGCCTGCATCGGGTGGTTGATCAGCTTCAGGCCGATATTGTCACAGGTTTCCTTTTCAAACAGATAGGGGCTGCGCTGGTTCGCGCCACGCAGGTTAAGAACTGTCTTGATCCCCATCCGCTTATAGCGTTCAAGGCGACGCACGGATGGCTGATTTGACCGCCAAACCCCCGGCGCTATTTCAAACAGGTTGGTCCAGAACGTGCGCAATATCCCGTGATCCAGCAGATGAAAATGCCACTTTGCATGCCGCCGACCACGGGGGGTCGAAATATCCGCCCCCAAAGATGCCCCCAGTGCGCGTTCCGCAGTTTTTACCTTGGCAGAAAGCTTTGAAAACATTGGGGCCTTTCGGGGTGGATGTGTTCGGTGCTGGTGATGTATCTGCTATCGTTCTGGCAGGCAAGCCGGACTGCATTTACCCAGGTGTTTCTTGGGCCAGGGCATCTTTAATCGCCCCCGGCAGGGCGGCCCCAAAGGCATCCAGTTCTTGCGTGGTCCCGGCGGACACCCGGATACAGCGGTCTTGTGGTGTAACAAACGGCATTCGAACGAAGATATCGCGCGCAATCAGCCCGCCCAGAACAGCACGGGCAAAATCCCCGTCCCGCCCGCAGTCGATGGTCACAAAGTTGGTGGCAGAGGGCAGGGCGGTCAGGCCGCTCACGGCGGCAATTTCGCCAATTTGACCCCTGGATTTGGACACTTGGGAAATCACTGACATCAGATATTCCTGATCTGCCAATGCCGCCAGCGCCCCGGCCTGTGAAATGCGGCACATGCCAAAATGATTGCGTACCTTATTGAAAGAACTGATTAAATCGGCGTGTCCTATGGCGTACCCGACCCGTGCCCCAGCCATCCCATAGGCCTTGGAAAAGGTCCGCATGCGGATCACATTTGAATTGTCAGTGTCCAGCAAGGGGGCGGTGCCGCCCGGGGCAAATTCAACATAAGCTTCGTCCAGAACCAACAGGCATCCTGCGGGCACCCGGGCAATCATGTCGGAAATCACTTCTGCCGAATGCCAACTGCCCATGGGGTTATCGGGGTTGGCCAGATAAATCAGCTTGGCGTCCACCTCTGCCGCTTTTGAAATCAGGGCGTCAGGGTCTTCGTGATCCCCCTTGTAGGGAACGCTAACCAAGTCACCGCCAAACCCGGCCACGTGGTAATTAAAGGTCGGATAGGCCCCGGTTGATGTCACAACCCGGTCACCCGGTTCTACGAACAGGCGCACGAGATAGCCAAGCAGTGCGTCAATGCCTTCGCCAACCATGATATTTTCTGCCCCAACCCCATGATGGTTGGCCAGTGCGTGGCGCAAGTCATGGCTTTCAGGGTCGCCGTACATCCAGACATCGGACGCGGTGGCCTTCATTGCGGCAATGGCCCCCGGGGATGGCCCAAAGACATTTTCATTGGCCCCAAGGCGGGCAATGAACGCTGATTTACGGGCCCGTTCCTGTGTTTCAGGGCCAACAAACGGAACCGAAGCAGGTAGCCCGCGGGCCAATTCAGTATATCTTAGATCACTCATGATGCGCCCCCAATCAAGCTGAGGCAATCAAAGCCAATATAGGGGCGGCCCGCAAGGGAGCATTTGCCCCAAAACACCCCGACACCGAAATAATTCGGCGACAGGGCATCTTCGACTTGGACGGCCATCGGCGTCCCCGCCTGTACCGTGGGTCAATTAAAAGCAATTATGGTTTCGAATTGGTTAAAATATCCCCGCCGGAGGCAAAAAGTTTAAGGCCTCCGGCGGGGATATTTGTGCCAATTCGAGTTGGGGTCTATCCTAGGTCGTCAAGTCGTTTCAGGGCGGCGGTTATTTTGTCGGATTCTGCCTGGCGTGTGGCCAGGTTTTCGCGGCTTTCGGCGACCACCTGTTCGGGGGCGCTGGCGACGAATTTGGGGTTGTTCAGGCGCCCGCGCAGGCCACCAAGTTCCTTTGTCAATTTTTCCAACGCTTTGTTCAGGCGGGCTTTTTCGGCGTCTATGTCAATGATGTCGGCCAGTGACAGGGCGAATATGCCACCAGCAACCGGGATGGTGATCGCGCCCTTTGGCATCGCGTCAACGGGGGTTAGGTTTTGGATGCCGGCGATGCGTTTGATCAGGGCCTGGTTGTTGGACCATGCGGTTTGGCCGGTTTTGTCCAGTTCCACCTGCAACATCGGGATTTTCAGGGAGGCGGGAACCCGGACTTCGGCGCGGGCAGAGCGGATTTTTTCGATCAGGTCAATCACCCAGTTCATTTCCCGGTCTGCATTTTCATCAACCAGATCAGCGGCTTGGTAGGTTGGCCAATCGGCATGAACCAGCATTTTGGTGCGGGTTGTGGTGGTGCTCCACAGTTCTTCTGTGATGAAGGGCATGATGGGGTGCAGCATGATCAGGCATTGATCGAACGCCCAGCCCATGGTGGCGCGGGTTTCGGCCAGAATTGCGTCGTCATCGCCGTAAAGCAGGGGCTTGGAAAATTCGATATACCAGTCACAAAACGTGCCCCAAACGAATGAATACAAGGTGTTAGCGGCATCATTGAAACGATAGGCGGCCAAAGACGCATCAACGGATTCGCGGGTTTTGGCGACTTCGCCAATGATCCATTTGTTCAATGTTTGCGAAACGTCGGAATTGCATATGAATTCCATATGATTTCCATATGAGTCGAAAACGCTGTTCATTTCGGCAAAACGCGCCGCGTTCCAGAGTTTGGTGCCGAAATTTCGGTAGCCTTTGACCCGCTCCATTGACAGCTTAAGTGAACCACCGATGGCGGCCATTGAGGTCATGGTAAAGCGCACGGCGTCGGCGCCGTATTCGTCAATCATGTCCAGCGGGTCGATGACGTTGCCCAATGTCTTGGACATTTTCACGCCTGCCTCGTCGCGCACCAACTGGTGCAAATAGACGGTGTCAAATGGCACTTCGCCCACGACTTCCAGCTGCATCATCATCATCCGGGCCACCCAGAAGAACAGGATGTCCTGTCCGGTGATCAGGGTCGAGGTGGGGAAATATTTTTTCAACTCATCGGTTTGTTCGGGCCAGCCCAGCGTGCCGATGGGCCAAAGGCCGGAGGAAAACCATGTGTCGAGCACATCGGGGTCGCGCCAGACCGGATAAACCAGATGGGTCGGATCTTTTTCCACGGCGTATTCTGCCAGACTGGCGGCAAGTGTTTCGATTGCGTCATGTTTGTTGGCGACTTCCACGATGGCAGCGTGGCTAAGGGGTTGGGGGATGTCGATAATTTCTTGGCGAAAGGCATCAACAACACCGTCAAAATCTGCAGCGCAGTGCTGAACCTGCCCGTGGTGCAGCATGCCACCATTTATCAACAGCCCGAGCAGATCAACTTCGTCCAGTTCGGTGCCTTTTCTAAAGCTGCCGTCACTGCCCAGATCAAGCCCGTACCAAACCGGTATCTGGTGACCCCACCAGAGCTGGCGCGAGATGCACCACGGTTCGATATTTTGCATCCAGTGGTAGTAAACTTTTTTGCCGCTTTCGGGCATGATTTCGACGCGGCCATCCTGCACGGCTTTCAATGCTGGACCGGCGAGCTTTTCGGCGTCAACGTACCATTGGTCAGTCAGCATTGGTTCCATCACGACCTTGGAACGATCACAAAATGGCTGCATGATCTTTTTATCTTCGACCATGATCATCAGACCCTCGTCGTCGATGTCTTTGATCACAGCTTTGCGGGCCTCAAACCGGTCCATGCCGCGATATGTGTCGGGGATCAGGTTGATCAGGTCAATTTCGCTATCTTCAAAGGGCGCGCCTTCGGCGATTTCGCGTGCGCGATTGGCGGCGGTAAG
>DAOURA010000011.1 GCA_030625325.1 Marinosulfonomonas sp. | reverse complement strand
TCGGTGCAGGACTTCACACACATAAATATTGCCCAGACCCGCGACGATTCGCTGATCCAGCAGGGCGGATTTAATCGGCGTGTTGCGTGATTTAAGGCGGGCAATCAGGTGGTTTTCATCAAATTCATTGCCCAGCGGTTCAGGCCCCAACTTTGCCAGCAGCCAGTGGGATTGGACCGCGTCAGTGGCCACCAGATCCATCGCGCCAAAACGGCGGGCGTCGTTGAACGTGATGCGCGCCCCGCCTTGCATGTCAAAAACCACGTGATCATGTTTTTGTAATGGGTCGTGGGGCGGCATTGAAACCTGCATTCGCCCGGACATGCCAAGATGAATGATCAGGGTTTCCCCCGACCCCAGATCCGCAAGAATATATTTGGATCGCCTGCGCAGCCCCAAAACGCGCTGACCCGTAAGGCGTTCGGCCATGTTTTCGGGAAACGGCCAGCGCAAATCAGCCCGGCGCACGTCGGCGCGTGAAATAACCTGCCCTTCCATCGCCGGTTGCAGACCACGGCGCACGGTTTCGACCTCGGGTAATTCAGGCATCAATTTTCCCCTTAGGACACGAGGGCGCATTGTATCGCCCCCACAGAGACCTATAAGAAGGGTGAGTTTTCAAACGACGGCAAGGCATGATGACCAAACAATCGGCAAAAACCACGCATTTTGGCTATCGCGAAGTGGCCGAGGACCAAAAGGCCGGGATGGTACATGGTGTATTCACCAATGTTGCCAGCAAATACGACGTGATGAATGACGTGATGTCGGGCGGGGTTCACCGTATCTGGAAAGATGCGATGATGGACTGGCTGGCGCCGCAATCGGGCCAACGCCTGCTGGATGTGGCCGGGGGCACCGGTGACATTTCTTTTCGGTTTCTAAAACGCGCACCACTGGCGAATGCCGTGGTGCTGGACCTGACCGAAAGCATGTTGGTTGAAGGGCGCAAACGGGCCGAAGCCGACGCAATGGCCGGGCATCTGAACTGGGTTGTGGGCGACGCGATGGCGTTGCCGTTTGAAGACAATTCATTTGATGTTTACACCATTTCCTTTGGCATCCGTAATGTCACCCGGATCGGTGACGCCCTGTCCGAAGCTTACCGCGTTTTGCGCCCCGGCGGGCGGTTGATGGTTCTGGAATTCAGCCAATTGCCGAATGCGGCCATGCAAAAGGCCTATGACCTATATTCATTCAACGTGATCCCACGGATGGGCAAACTGATCGCCAATGACCGCGACAGTTATCAGTATCTGGTGGAATCGATCCGCAAATTCCCCAATCAGGACAGGTTTGCCGCCATGATCAGTGACGCAGGATTTGATCAGGTGAAATACCGCAACCTGACCATGGGCGTGGCGGCGCTGCATTCCGGGTGGAAAATCTAGATGCGCGGACCGCATAATTTCTGGCGCCTTTTGCGCACCGGCGCCACGATGGAGCGCGCAGGCGCGATGCATATTGCAATGGATGCAATGGATGCGCCAATGCCGCTGCGTATTGTTGCGCGGGTGCTTGTCTGGCCGTTCAAATGGCTGGGGTATCGGGGGGATCCGTCCCTGCCGCCGGTGGTGCGCGCGGTTACCGCCCTTGGGCCAGCCTACATTAAATTTGGTCAGCTGTTTTCAACCCGCCCTGATCTGATCGGCGAAAAGATGGCCGACCAGTTGCAGATGCTACAGGACAACCTGCCACCTTTCGCGACATCGATCGCCAGAAAAATGGTTGAGGACGAACTGGGTCAGCCAATCGATACCCTGTTTTCAGAATTTAGTGATCCAATCGCCGCCGCATCCATTGCCCAGGTTCACCGGGCCGTGCGCGCGGACAATGGCGAAACCGTTGCGGTCAAGGTTCTGCGCCCCGGCATTGAACAGGCGTTTCGCCGGGATGTTGATGCCTTTTATCTGGTGGCATCCTTTATTGAATGGCTGTCGCCCGCATCACGCCGGTTGCGCCCCACCAAGGTGATCGAACATTTCGAAGGGGTGGTTCTGGGGGAACTGGACCTGCGGCTTGAGGCATCATCAGCCGGACAGTTCGGGGTCAACACCCAAAAGGACGCCGGGTTTCAGGTGCCAAAGGTGGACTGGCAGATGTCGGGACGCCGGGTGATGACGATGGACTGGGCCGAGGGCGTTGCGATCCATGATCTGGCCGCGATAGACGCCGCCGGGCACGACAAGGTGGCATTGGGAAGCCGGGTTTTACAGCTGTTCCTAAGTCACGCCCTGCGGGACGGGTATTTTCACGCTGACATGCATCAGGGGAACCTGAAGGTTGCGGCCAACGGGGATATCATTGCGCTGGATTTCGGGATCATGGGGCATATTGATGACTATACCCGCCGGGTTTACGCCGAGATCCTGTTTGGGTTTATCCGCAAAGATTTCCGCCGCGTCGCCGAGGTGCATTTTGAAGCCGGATACGTCCCGGCCGACAAGGATGTTGATGAATTTGCCCGCGCCCTGCGCGCCGTGGGCGAGCCGATATTTGGCGCGAACGCGGACCAGATTTCAATGGCCCGGCTGCTAAGTTACCTGTTTGAGGTGACCGAGCGTTTCGGCATGGCCACGCGCACCGAACTGATCCTGCTACAACGGACCATGGTTGTGGTGGAAGGGGTGGCGCGATCCCTTGACCCGGAAATAAACATCTGGAACGTATCCCAGCCAATTGTCGAACAGTATATTCAGGAAAATATCGGCCCAAAGGTGATGCTGCGTGATTTGGTGCGCACGGTCAGGGTGCTGGCCCGGTTTGGGCCAAAACTGCCGGAAATGGCAGAGGCCGCGCTGGTCCGCCAGGGGGACATACCCCAGCCGACACCCAAAAAGTCACCCCTTGGGGCCGTGGGTCTGGTGGTGCTGGGTGCCGTTTTGGGTGGTGCCGGTATCTGGGTGGTTGGCCTGTTTTAGGCAGCCCCAATTAACAATTGTAGGCAAAAACACGCGTAATCCCGCCACACCGCCACAGTTGCGCAACCATCCCAAAGGCACTATTGCCGGTACAGGCATATACGCTGGCCAAAAGGACCATATCAAAGTGACAAACCACCTGTATCAGAACGATCTGCCGGATGACCTTATCCTTGGGCCAGTTGTTGCGATTGACTGTGAAACCATGGGGCTGAACCCGCACCGTGACCGGTTGTGCCTTGTGCAGATGTCGGACGGGGATGGAAACGCCCATTTGGTACAGATTGAAAAGGGCCAGACAAAGGCCCCGAACCTGTGCCGGATGCTGGCCGATCCCAAGGTCTTAAAGCTGTTTCATTTTGGTCGTTTTGATATTGCCGCCCTTTTTAACGCCTTTGGCACCCTGACCGCGCCGGTCTATTGCACAAAAATCGCGTCCAAATTGGTGCGCACCTATACGGACCGCCACGGGTTGAAAAACCTGCTGGATGAACTGTCCAAGGTTGATATTTCCAAACAACAACAGATGAGCGACTGGGGCGCACCCAAACTAAGCAACGCCCAGATCAGCTATGCCGCGTCGGATGTATTGTATCTGCATGGCCTGATGGAAAAGCTGAACGAACGGCTGGCCCGAGAGGGGCGCACAGACATTGCGCAGGCTTGTTTTGAATTTTTACCAACCCGCGCCCGGCTGGATCTGGCGGGTTGGCCCGAAATTGATATTTTTGCCCACTAAACCGGGACCGGCAGCATGAACAAAGATACCGTCCTTACCACCGGGCGTCAGGTGATTTCGCGTGAGGCAGACGCACTGGAAAAACTGGCGGCGTCCCTTGGGGACAGTTTTTCGCAGGCGGTTGAACTGATGCAAAACACCACCGGCCGGGTGATCGTGTCGGGCATGGGAAAATCGGGCCATATCGGCCGCAAGATTGCCGCGACCCTTGCCAGTACCGGAACACCCGCGTTTTTCGTTCACCCGGCAGAGGCCAGCCACGGTGATCTGGGCATGATGACCCGCGAAGATGTTGTTCTGGTTCTGTCAAATTCCGGGGAAACACCCGAACTGGCCGATGTTATTGCCTATACCCGCCGGTTTTCCATTCCGATGATCGGGATCGCCAGTAAGGCCGACAGTACATTGCTGCGCCAGTGCGACATTGCGATCCTGCTGCCGGATGCAAAAGAAGTCTGCCCAATGGGGCTGGCCCCGACCACGTCAACAACGATGACGCTGGCGCTGGGGGATGCATTGTCGGTGGCGTTGATGGAGCATCAAAAAATTACGCCCGAGCGGTATCATGATTTTCACCCCGGTGGAAAACTGGGCGCGCGCCTGTCCAAAGTCAGGGATCTGATGCATGTTGACCTGCCGCTGGTCGCTGAAAATACCAATATGGGTGAGGCCCTGTTGGTGATCAGCCAAAAGGGCTTTGGTGTGGTGGGGGTTCGGGCGCAAAACGGGGATCTGGCCGGCGTGATCACCGATGGCGATTTGCGGCGTCACATGAAGGGGCTGTTGGATTTAACAGCCAAAGATGTAATGACCGTCAGCCCCAGAACCATCCACCCCGATGCCCTGGCCCAGGAAGCGGTTGCGGTGATGAATGACGGTAAAATAACCTGTCTTTTCGTTGTTGACCCATCAAACGGCCAGCGGGCGGTCGGGATTTTGCATATTCACGATTGCCTGCGCGCGGGCGTGGTATAGGGCATGGCCACCTTTGATAATTCTTATTCCCGGATGATTGCCGGGTTAAAAATTATTTTCCCCCTTCTTGCGTTGGTGTTGCTGTCAACGCTGTTTCTGGTGTCGCGCCCATACGACCCCAGCCCCGACATCCCCTATGTGGACACGGACCATGCAGATACTGACGGTGGGCAAAGGGTTAAAAACCTGTCCTATTCCGGGGTTTCTGAAAGTGGCTCTGCAATTACCCTGACGGCTGATGTTGCATTGCCTGAACTGGGAAACATGCAGAAAATTAATGCTGAAAACCTGAAAAGCGTAATTGATTCCGGTCAGGGGCAAACGGTCAGCATCAATGCCCCAATTGCTACATTTGACAACAACAGCCAGACAGCCGTTTTGAAAAACGGTGTGACGGTGACCACATCAACCGGTTATCATATTCAAACTGACACAATTATTGCCGATTTCGATGTTACCCGAATGTCAACGCCGGGGTCTATTACGGCAGACGGCCCTTTGGGGCATTTGAAGGCCGGACAGATGATGTTGCAGCAACAATCGGGCGATGGCTCGTCCGGAAAATATGAACTTGTTTTCAAGCAGGGCGTAGAATTGGTATATACGCCATAACCAATACAGGAATTTACCGGTAATGACCTTTCCACGACTTTTTCTAAGCGCCGTTTTTGTTGCCCTTTTTGCCCCGGCGGTGCTGGCGCAGGGCATGCAGTTGTCCTTTGGTGATCTGAAACAGGATCCATCTTCGCAGGTCGAAATTTCAGCAGATCAGCTGAAGGTTGACCAAACAGACGGGACCGCCATTTTTACCGGGAATGTCATTATCGGACAGGGTGAAATGCGCCTTGCGGCAAACCATGTGCGGGTTGAATACGGTGATCCCGACGGCCCGAACGCCGGAAAGATTGCCAGACTGCTGGCAAAAGGCGACGTAACCCTGACAAACGGAGAAGCCGCCGCCCAGGCGCGGGAAGCAGAATACACCATCAACACCGGATCAATCGTCATGATCGGCGATGTCATCGTAACCCAGGGCACCAGTGCTGCCTCTGCCAACAGGATGGTTGTGGACCTGAAAACCGGAACAGCGGTGATGACCGGGCGGGTAAAAACCATTATTCAGACCGGCGGCAACTAATGGCGGATCTGACAGTTCAGGACGGAAATGCCGGACTGAAAATTATCAATCTACGCAAAAGTTACGGCAAACGTGTTGTTATTCGTGACGTGTCGATGGAACTGAACCGGGGTGAAGTTGTTGCATTGCTGGGCCCGAACGGATCAGGAAAAACCACCTGTTTTTACGCAATTGCCGGGCTGATAACACCCGAAGGTGGTCAGGTGATTGTGGATGGGCGTGATGTAACACGCCTGCCGATGTATCGCCGCGCCAAGCTGGGAATTGGCTATCTGCCGCAGGAAATGTCAATTTTTCGCGGCCTGTCTGTAGAAAATAACATTCTGGCGATTTTGGAAATTTCTGTTCCCGATAAGATGAAGCGCCGTGAACGGCTGGAAGAATTAATGTCGGAATTTTCCATAACCCACTTGCGTCAGGCATCTGCCCTGTCCCTGTCGGGGGGGGAACGCCGGCGCGTTGAAATTGCCCGTTGTCTGGCGTCTGATCCGAAATATGTATTGCTGGATGAACCGTTCGCCGGGGTTGATCCGATTGCGGTGTCTGACATCCGTACACTGGTTGCCGACCTGAAGAATCGTGGGATCGGCGTTTTGATTACCGATCATAATGTGCGTGAAACCCTAGGAATTCTGGATCGCGCATATATATTACATGATGGAAAGGTACTGATGAGTGGAACCGCAGACGAAGTGGTTCAGGACGAAAATGTAAGGCGCGTCTATCTTGGTAATAGTTTCAGAATCAGTTGAATTAACAATATTTATTTCCGGTTATAGTTGACAGGCCACCCTAAGTTATTGCCAAATAGGCATAATGAATGTGCAAAAATTCCTGACTTCTACAACGTGGTCGAAATGGTTCGCCAAGACCGGGCTTTGCATGCTCAGACCCACCAATTCCAAGTGTTCTAAAAGTGGCTCAGTATCTGATCTGCTTTCATTTAACTATCAAACCACGGAGGCGTAATGCGGTACCAGATTAGCGGAAAGCAAATTGACATAGGTGAAGCCCTTCAAACGCATGTCAAAAAAGAACTTAGCGAAATTATTGGGAAATACGCCCAGCGACCAACAGATGCTGTGGTTGTTTTTTCAAAAAGTGCCGGTGAATATGTTTGTGAATCAACGGTACACCTGTCCACCGGCCTGACCGGTCAGGCCAAGGCCCATTCCCATGAAATTTATTCCGCATTCGACAAATGCGGTGAAAAAATGGACAAGCAATTGCGACGTTATAAACGCCGCCTGAAAGACCACCACAAAGATCGTCAACAACCTGTTGCACTTTCAGATGCATCCGCCTATATCCTCGCCGCGTCTGATGGTTCGGACGAAGCGGAGCCAGAATCGCTCCAACCAATGATTATTGCTGAGATGGAGGCCAAAATTCCGTCTATCTCAGTTGGCGAAGCAGTTATGCAAATGGAACTGGCTGGTGCCCCGGCGCTGGTTTTCCGAAATGAGGGAAATGACGGTATCAACGTGGTCTACCGGCGCGAAGATGGCAACATCGGCTGGGTGGACCCGACGAACGTAGAATAACTTCGTTCAAACGAGACCGCAGAAAAGCATTAGTTAATGGAACTTTCAAACATCTTAAGCCCGTCGGCTGTTAAGGTCGCGGGCACGATCACCAGTAAGAAACGCCTATTTCTGGACCTTGGTGATATTGCCTCTTCATCTATCGGGCTATCCCTTGAGGATTCGGTTAACGCCTTGCTTGAACGTGAAAACCTTGGCCCGACAGGTGTAGGCAACGGCGTCGCCCTGCCCCACGCGCGGATGGCCGGTTTGAATTGTGTTGCCGGTGCCTTTTTGCGCCTTGAAAAGCCGCTGGACTTTGATTCTGTTGATCGTCAGCCGGTTGATCTGATCTTTGCGTTATTTGCACCCAAAAATGCCGGTGTTGAACACCTTAAGGCGCTGGCGCTGGTGTCCAGAACAATGCGCGACGGTGCAATTTGTGCCAAGCTTCGCGCCAATTCTGACCCGGCTGCGCTGCATGCTATTTTGACAGAAACCCCGTCAACCCAGGCCGCCTAAGCCTGCCAGGGACCAAAGCCAAACATCATGTAATCCCGTTGATAGGCCGCCCGAACGGCGGCCTCAACATCCGGGTTGTATATGTCCGTCAGGGCAATCGGGGATTGGTATTCTGTCACCTTCAGGCCCGGCGTGCTCAGGCCTGTTTTGCCCGCCAGATATTGCAGGTCGTGGGCCAGATCGGGTTCACGAAACACATGATTTGGCGACATAAAGTTACCAAACCCACCCAGAATTTCCGACTGGGACGCCCAGGATGCATCAACCCGAATTGCGGTCTGACCGCCAAGGTTTCCCTTAATAAACTGTGCAAATGCAATAAACGCCGTTCTGTGGGCGTCACTGTCATAGGTTTCAGGAATGTCACCTTCCGGGATCGGTAAATCATACGTGTCACGCAGGGTGTCACGAATAGCCATGAACGCATTTGGACCGGGCCTCAAAATTCGGGTCACAAAGGCGTGGTGCAGGCGCGCAACCGGGTGCCTGACGACGCTAAAAGACTGATGGCCCTTTGATTTACGCTTCCACTGACGCAGCGTTTTTTGCGTGAACCCACGGATCAGTTCCCGATCCTCAACGCCATCCAGTTCTGCCAGCCAGTGCACAACGGTTTCCGTTGGTCCCGATGGTATTGGCATAAACAGAACCGGCGCATGGGCCGCCGCAATATACCCCGGAACAACCGGGCCACGGCGGGGTTCGAAATTGGGTGTTTTGTTCAGGGAAAAATGGTCAATGGATGCCAGCCCCATTTCCATCTGCGCAAAGTTTGAAACTTTTTCTTCAAGGGGCTGGGGGTTTTGCTTTTTGGTGGCTTTTGACACCTTATCTTTGGGCGCATCCACCCCAAGAAACCTGGCCAGACCATTCAGGACCTTCAGGTCTGTGATGTCGTCATAGCCAATGTAAAATGCCGTTTGTCCGCTGGTTTGCAGAGCTGTTTGCAGCTTTTGTTGAAACCCCTGATGGCGGGCAAGGTGGGCATCAAAGTCTTCCTGATTGAATTTGACCTTGGCGGTTTTGGCGGTTTTCATGTCCCGCAGGCGCCACTGGTTTGTCTGGCGCGCAATTTCGCGTGAAATATAGGTGTCCACCGGATTACGGGTCAGGATAACCTTGCCACAGCGCGGGTCATCCAGACATGCATCCAGAATGCGGGGGTCGTGGTCATGGAAAAACCGAAAACCAGCCAGCCCGTCCGATTTTTCCTTAAGCAAATTGAACAGAAATATCGGGTTTGCTTCGCGGGCCTTTAAGGACACCCCCAGCATTTCTTTTTGGTTGGCCTTGCCGATAAAATGGGGGTTAAAGACCTCGCCAAAGCACTCAATGCCGGGATAGTCGTTCAGGTTTTCTTCCAGAAAATTTGAACCGGTGCGCATTTCTGCAAAAATGACAAAATAATCAAAAGAACCGGCCATGGGGCTATTTCACCAAATAGGGCCGCCGGGGGGCGGGGGCCTGACCGACGGCGTTTGCCTGAACCGGGAAATCACCCATCAGGTGTGGCTGCATCCCCTGATTTTTCAGGTTTTGCAAGAACTGGCCAAAGCCGCTTAGGTCTTTCATCTTTGGGGCTTCACTCAGGCGGCGGGCATTACGGGGGCCAATTTCATCAATGATGATTTGTAAGGGTTCCATCGGGGCCTCTACAAATTCGGCCAGTGTCCAGATCCGCACCCGTGCCTTTGTGTAAATTGTACCCAAAACGTCCAGATGCTCTGATTCAATGCGCTGTAATCTGGCAGCCTCTTTTCGGATTTCTGAAAAATTCAGGTTTGAAGCAAACAACCTGATCGCCCAGGCCCCGGATATGACCGAGATTTGGGCGTTTGGGTCAGTGGCAATCAGCCATGATATGTCCTGATTGTCGCGGGGGCCGTACTGAAAACACTGGCGTTCACCACGGGTGTTCCACACCAGATTGGTCAAAAAACCCTTTGGGTTATAGTCGCGCAGTTCTGCGCTGTTGCTTAGGGCGCCGGAAAATATTTTCTGCCCACCGCCAAATTCAACCTTGCCCGGTCCAAACAGGTGGCCATGCACCTTGCCGCCAACCGCCTTGGCCAGCCAGTCTTCGAAGCCGTCAAAAACGTCACTAAACCCTTCGAATACTGAATAGGGCGCGCTGGTCTTGCCCTTTTCAAACCCTTCGCGGGGAAAGCGGCTGTGCATATACAGGCCGGGCCGCCCGTTGGTGCGCCTGTCCACCGCCTTGGCAAAAATCTTGTCGATTTTTCCGGGGTTGGGTTCTGCCGCACCCATGCGCGCCAGATCGGGGGACAGGAAATTTGCATACAGCTTGTCAGAAAGGGGCCAAATTTTACGGGCCACAAAACAGTCTGAGCGGCGCAAAAGTTGTAGGTGATCGTCATAAAAGTTATGCGGCTTACCCTTAAAATCAAACTTCGAAAGGGTTAGGGAGCGCCCTTCAATATCTGTTGAATACAGTCTAACGAGTGTCTGAAAATAGCTTTCATCCGGTATCCAGACCTTGGAAAAATACTTATCATAAACGGCGCGATCCGGGTCTTCCAATATGGCAGACAGGGTTTGGCGGGTCAGGCACCACCACTGGGACCCCAGATGGGGCGTCAGGTTATCCGGGATCTTTCGGCGAAATTTAAACCGACGTTGCAATCGCACATAAAGATCAAACGCCTTGCGGTTGGTCTTCCATGAAAATGGAAAGCGCAGGGTAAAACGTTCGCCGTCAAAGCCGCCAATCGTCCAGGGCACGTCACGGGTTGTTACAGATTCGATAAAGTCGGTTTTCGGGCGGTTCGTAAGATACTTGACCAGTTCACCAACCGGGCGAAGCGGCAAACACGACCCCGACGCCAGATAAACATGGCGCACATCAGGAAAGCTGTTCAGCATCATTTCAGACCCGGTCTGGGTGGCCGCAACCAGTGAAAATGTGCCCCATTCACAGCGGTGCCGGGCACAGAATTTCACGTTTTCAAGGTCTGCCAAACTATTGGCGAAATCAGTATAGGTCTTGCGATCAACCTGACTGTCAACATGGATCACAACCGGGCAACCGTGGGTGGCCCAGTGGCGGGCAACCTGCTCGGCGCGATGCAGGGCGGCATGAACCAGCATGACAATTCCAACACTCATGCCCAGTTTCCTTTGGACATCAGACCCAGAATTTCAAGCTGGCGCCAGTTTATGTATTTTTCCGACCACTTGCACCACAGTTCAGGGGATTCCTTCATATGCTGCACATAGGCCAGGTATTCCCGGCTGGCGGCATAATGTTCGCGCCGCTCAACCTCTTCCGCAGATTTTTCGATGAATGTGTTCAGGAACTTGGCATGCAACAACGCACCACTGGGCTTTTCACCACCCAGTTCATCAAAAACAAGGTTCAGCCCGCGCGGCAAAAGCATGTGGGTTGAATTGGCGTAAACATATTTGCGGTCCCATTTAACCAGCGGGGTTTTGTTCAGGGCTGGGGCCTTATCGGGGTCATCTGCAAAAAACTGCCGTGCCCTTGGGCCACCCTGAATCCACAGGTTCTGGTATTCTTCATTCTTGCTGATCATGTAATTGCCACTGTCAAACCAATGCAATATTTCCATCGGGTTCTGGCCTTCAACGTAGGGCTGCGCGCCAATTGGCCCCTTTGGGTACATGTCAATCAACATGGCCGAAAACGCCTTAACCCCGGACCCGTCCAGCCAGTCAGTCAGTGCGCGGATCGGGCGGGTATCACAAAATGGAAAGACAAAAAATTCGTCCACATCCACAACCAGCGTCCAGTGCCCATGGGCATATTTTCGCTGTAACCAGTTCAGCCAATCGGTGCCAAAGCGGGCGCGCTTATAACTGGCCCGTGTGGTAAACAGGGTCACGTCATCCTGTTGTTCCAGATATTCACGCGACCCGTCGTCTGAACCATTATCGACCATGAAAAAATGGTTCACCCCAAGGTCACGGTAATATTTCAGGAAATAGGGCAGGCGAATACGTTCGTTGCGCAGGGTTACGAACAAAAGAATGTCGTCCTTGCGCATCTTTTTACTGCGGTTTTTGACACAGCTTAAATCACGACGCTTACGAAAGGCACGAATACGCCACCGTTTGCGCCGCCATCGCAGGCGATATGATGTCAATGCGCCCAATTTTGCCCCTTGCCTAAACTTGCCTGTCGTTTGTCAGCTTATCCTTAAGATAAGGTCGAAGTGTTCTTTCCAGCCCGCAAGCGCAACCCCCTGTTTGGGTTCAAATTCCGCACCGTTTACTGATTTATGATAATTCATCAGTATTTTTACCTTTGTTTCCCATTCGTACATGTCAGCGACGTCTGCGTAAATTGGATACTGACCCAGAATTTCATGGAAAACACTAAGATTATTACAAATTACCGGCACACCCAGCCCGGCGGCCTCTGCTGCTGGCAGGCCAAACCCCTCGGCAAAGCTGGGAAATAACAGCCCACAGGCCCCCTGCATCAACGCACTAACCGCCCCATCAGGCAGGCCGTTCAGTTCATGAACATGGGGTGGGTGCTGGTCCAGCCGGTCAAAAACGGGCCTGTTGTTCCACCCCCTTTGCCCAATGACATACAGGTTTGGCGGGTTGTCTGTGTTGGATAACCGTTCCCACAGATCCAACAGCAACTGGTGGTTTTTGCGGGGTTCAATCGTGCCGACGGTCACAAAATACGGGGTTTTCAGATCAAGTCCCGGCGGCAACGCCTGTTTATCCGGCTTGGTAAGGCTGACACCAATATGGGCAACCTGGGTTTTTGGTACATGCCCCATGTCCTGAAACCGGGCTGTCAGTTGTTCTTGTGTGTGGTGTGAAATGCAAACCACCTGATCTGCAAACCGGGCCACGGTTTTCAATTTATCATGAAACTTTTGCGGTGTGCCGGGGCGTTGAAATTCCGGAAAATCCAGTGGGATCGTGTCATGGATCAAAACCGTAATTTGCGCGCCTTCAACCGATCGGATCGCGCCCATAACGCCGGGTGAAATGTTGCTGTGTCCAACGTTCAGATAAGAACACCCCGGTGGTAAAACACGCGCGATTTCGTGTCTAATGCTGGCTTTTCGGGTAAGTTTTGCCGCCAGACGGCGCACGTCTGCCTCGGCACATCGGCGCTGTTTGGACAGTTTTCGTGACAGGTGCGAAACCACATCAGGGCGCCCCCAGCCCACCGCCCCGGACAGGCGGGCCGCCAGGGCCGTCACCCCATCAGGGTTCAAAATGGCAAATCCACCGACCAACCGAACCAGCCCAAAAACCGGCACGTCTGACGCCATAAGGGCGCGCAGGTATTCCCGTTCTACCCGGTCAATTCCGGTCAAAGGCCCCCGGCCAACCCGTGAAACAGAACGGGTCAGGTCCAGACAGCGCGCCGGGGGGTTATTTGTCGTAATGGCCATTTTGGTGCCATTTCCAGGCATCTGAAATCATCTGTGGCAATGTGGATCGCGCCGGTGCCCAGCCCAGTTCGGCCTCTGCCCGGGTGCTGCCGGATACCAGTTTTGCACAATCGCCGGGCCGGCGCGGGCCGATATTACAATCAAGCGGGCGGTTTGTGGCAATGCGGCATTGTTCCACAACCTGATGCACTGAATATCCGTGACCTGTGCCAAGGTTGAACACCCGGTTTTTCTTGCCTTGTTCAAGCCACTTCAGGCCCAGAACATGGGCATCCACCAGATCCATAACATGCACATAGTCGCGCACGCAGGTCCCGTCAGGGGTGTCGTAATCTGTGCCGTGAATGGTTAGCGCCGGGCGCTTACCGTCAACCACGTCCAGAACCACCGGGATCAAATGGGTTTCAGGTTGATGAAATTCACCAACTTCGGTGTCCGGGTCGGCCCCGGCAACATTGAAATAGCGGAAAATCACATGGCGCAACCCGTGGCTGCGTTCAAAATCCCGCAAAATCTCTTCTATTGCGCGCTTTGATGATCCGTAAGAATTGGTGGGGTGTTGCGCGCTGTTTTCGTCCAGAACAACATTATCCTGATCGCCGTATGTCGCACAGGTGGACGAAAACACAAAATCCATGCACCCGGCGTCAATTGCGGCCTCTATCAGGGTTAGTGAGCCAACCACGTTATTTCGCCAGTAAAGCCCCGGTTTTTCATAACTTTCCCCAACCTGACTAAGGGCGGCAAAGTGCAAAACAGCCACCGGGTTATATTTGGCAAACACCACATCAAGGCGCGCGCGATCACTTAGATCACCCTGTTCAAACGGGCCAAATTTAACCGCATCCTGCCAGCCCGTTGAAAGGTTATCAAAGGTAACGGGCACATATCCGCTGGCCGCCAAAGCTTTGCATGCGTGCGAACCGATGTAACCGGCCCCGCCTGTGACAAGAACATTTTTCAATCGAGTGGTATCCGAATTATTATTGCGCTGCGTTTGGTATGGTTACCATTTCGCGCAGGTATTCGGCAAACTCATTTCCTAATTCTTCATTTGCCAGACCAAACGCGACAGTTGCCTGCAAATACCCGGCCTTTGAGCCGCAATCAAACCGCTGTCCACGGAAACGGTACCCGAAAACATCCCGGTTTTCGGCAATTTCTTTGGCAATGGCGTCGGTCAGTTGAATTTCGCCACCCGCCCCTGACTTAAGATCATTGAGGTTTTGCAAAACTGACGGGGTAAGGATGTATCGCCCGATCACCGCCAGATTGGATGGTGCTTCGCCTTCTTTTGGTTTTTCAACCATACCGCGCACAGAAACCATTGACCCCATGTCTTCTTTTATATCCAGAACACCATAGGATGACGCGGCCTTTGGCGGAACTTCCATCGCGGCGACCATACTGCCACCGGTTTCCTGATAGGCCTCAATCATTTGCTGAAGGCAGGGGGTTTCGGCGGCAATTACATCGTCAGGCAAAATAACGGCAAACGGTTCATCTGAAATCAGACGGCGCGCACACCAAACCGCATGGCCCAGCCCAAGGGCCTGATGCTGGCGAATATAGGCGATTGCGCCACTTTCCATGTTGGTGGCTTTTAGTTTTTCCAGCAGTTCGGTTTTATTCTTTTCACGCAGGGATGCTTCCAGAATGGGGGCATGATCAAAATAGTCTTCCAACGCGCCCTTGCCCCGCGATGTTACAAAAATAAATTCTTTGATCCCGGCGGCACGTGCTTCATCAATAGCGTATTGAATAAGCGGCTTATCAACCAACGTCATAATTTCTTTGGGAATTGACTTTGTCGCGGGCAAAAACCGCGTTCCAAGCCCCGCTACTGGAAAAATTGCTTTTGTAACTTCACGTTTCATATTCTTGCCTCAGCCAACTATATCAATTTCATAGATAATCACTGAATCTAAGTCCTGAATAGGAATTCATTGTGACCTAAAAGTGGAACTTAAACCTATATTTCAGCGGCGTCACCCTTTGTTGCCATAAAATTCCCGGGATTACGCAACATAGCAATGCGCTGTTCTTCCACGCCAACGCGCCCTTTCAGGGACACCAGTTGAACCAAAGGCCCGGACCGATCCGCGCGCCCAAACAGGCCGCCAGTTTGTTCCCAATATCCGTCGGGGTGAAAGCGAACCCGGTGAAACAGGGCTGTTCGTGAAAAAAGATAAAGGGATACAATATGCCCGGCCGATACCTCAGACACTGCCGCGGCGCGGTGTTTTTTTCCGTTGATAAGAAAGCCGGAAATAACCCTGTGCCGGGCTGCCATATTTGGCGAAACCACCTTTAAAAGCGGTGGTTTTATATTTAAAACCGGGGGTGCAGTGTTCAATTTCACCTTTTTCCCCGCTTCCACCCCAGCCTCCATTGTTTGGATAAGCCGGTCAATTTCCGGGGGGGGGCATTTCCCTTTTTTTCTTAGCTGTACCAAACGCCGGCGTTGCTGTGCCAATGCATCTGACAGGGCCAGGGTATGACTGGCGGGGGGGCAATGTTTGCGTAAAAAGATCGCCGTGCTTCGGCCAATTTGAAAAAGTGATATCGGCACACGGTTTTCGGTGCGTATGGCCGAGGCACGAACCCCGTGGTGTACCTGCGCCAGCGGAACAATGGCTGTTTTCTTTCCCGCATCTGCCAGACGGATATTGATGTCGGATTCATCCAAAAAATAGTCAAACAACGGGTCAAACCCACCAATTTCGGCAAAAACTGATCGGCGAAAGGCGCAATTCGTGCCGATTGTTGATATTGCCAGTTCCGCCGGTATCGTTGGCACAACCGGGTCATTTGATCTGGTTTTAAGGGGTTGGGTGGTGCCGGTGCGGTCAATCGTCTGACCCCTGACCTGAAAAGAAATACCATTTCGCCCCCGCACAAACCCGGTGGCGGCGTCCACCGACGGGTTTTGAAAGGCGCCCGCCAGATGAAATAACCAACCGGGTTCGGGCACGGCGTCATCATCCAAAAACGCCACCACATCCCCCGATGTCAGTGAAAGCCCCAGATTTCGCGCGGCGGAAACATTTGCCGTTTCAAACAGGGCTGATTTCACCCGCCCGGCAAACCCCGATGCCGCCACGGCCCCCAGCCCGGCCTGATCTGCGATCACGATGACTTCAAACGGGTGATAGCATAGCTGAAACACCGCCCTCAGGCATAGTTTCAAATGTTCTGGCCGCCCACGACTAATGATTATGACGCTGACCGGGGGGGCGGTCACGCCATTCCCATCTCGGCCATCATTGCCTCAAGGCGGGGAACATCTTCGGGGTTGTTCAGTTCCCAGAATTGCCGGTCACGGGCGTCTACCTCTACACACAGAATTTTTCGCCCTTGTTCCAAAAACCGTAGCTGTTCCAGCCCTTCAAGGGTTTCAAGCGGGCCGGTTGGCCATTTTGGATAGTCCAGCAACGCGGCAGGCCGATAGGCGTAAACCCCAACATGGTGAAAAACCGGGGTTTCGTCGGCGTCATTATAGCGGCGGCCAAGAAAGGGAATGACCTCTTTTGAAAAATATAAGGCACGGCGGTTTTGGTCAAAAACAGCCGTGGTTGCGCCAACGCGGCCATGTTTGCGATCCTCAAGGAAACCATTCAGGGACTTGGCGTCACAGCGCAAAACCGGGGTGGCGATATCTGCCTCTTTGTCGGCGATAAGGGCTGTTACCAGATCTTCCACAAACCACGCCGGGGTCAGGGGGGCGTCACCTTGCAGGTTGACGACAATATCATAACCACCGCCCATAACCTGCAACGCCTGCGCGCAGCGTTCTGTCCCGTTCGCGCAATCGGGTGAGGTCATCACAACATCACCGCCAAATTCAGCGCAAGCATCGCGGATGCGGTCATCGTCGGTGGCAACCACCACCCGATCAACCCCCGCCACACCACAGGCCGCATCCCATGACCGTTCAATCAGGGTGCGCGCCTTGCCACCGGCACCCCTTAGGGTGGCCAATGGTTTACCGGGATAGCGTGACGACGCGTACCGGGCCGGAATGACGATCAGAACCTTCATTGCGCACCCTTCAGATCAACGCCCGGTGCCAGGGCAATAAAAAACGGATTTTCGTATTCTGGTTTGCCGTAGGTCAATGGCGCATGGTTATCAAACCGAACAACCTGCCCGCCCGCCCCGGCCAAAACCGCGTGCCCGGCGGCGGTGTCCCATTCCATCGTGCGCCCCAGACGCGGGTAAAGGTCGGCCTCACCCGTTGCGACAAGACAGAACTTCAGGGATGAACCGGCACCAGTCATGTCGGTGGTGACATATTTGGAAATATAATCATCAGTCGCCTGATCCCGGTGGGATTTTGAGGCAACAACAACCAAGGCCTGATTGTCTGGTACAGACACCCGAATGGGCGACAGTGGCCCAACCTGACCCTTGTCATGATCGCCGGTTTCTTCCACCGATGTCCCGTCCGCGCCGGTGTAAAACAGCCGCCCCTTTGCAGGCGCATAGACAATGCCGCGCACCGGAACGCCGTTTTCAACATAGGCGATGTTCACGGTAAAATCCCCGCGCCGTTTTATGAATTCTTTGGTTCCGTCCAGCGGATCAACGATCAGAAAATTCGTGGCCCTGTGCGAATGGGTTTCTGATTGTTCCTCTGTCACCAGCGCCACATCGGGGAATGCGGCCCTAAGACCTGCGGATATGATTGCATCTGCGGCCTCATCCGCGGCTGTGACCGGGCTGTTGTCGGATTTGGAGCGCACATCAAAGTCATCGGAATTATAAATTTCCATGATTTTATCGCCAGCCAGCAGCGCCAGTTGGCGCATAACAGATGTCAGGTGTTCAAAATCCAATTTATTCCCCGCATTTTTCAATGTTTCGACCCCAATTGAACCAAAACTGTTTTCCTTTTATGCTTGCTTGCTAAAGGAACAGCAAGAATTCCCTGTCAGTAATCCAAGGGAACAAAGAACGGCAGATCGGGTCAACAGATGTTTCAACAAAAAATAAGCACCAACAGCATCGGCACAGCCGTTAATTTGATTGAGCTGATATACCACGCAACCGTGCGCCAACTTCGCAAAACCCACGGGAATGCGGTGGTTGGACTGATTGCCAATATGATTCAGTCTATGCTGTTTGTGGCCGTTTTTTATGTGATGTTTTCCATTCTTGGCCTAAAAGGCAGCGCGGTACGCGGTGATTTTCTGCTATATGTAATGTCAGGTATTTTCCTGTTCATGTGCCATACCAAAGCAATGGGTGCTGTGGTTGGGGCAGAGGGGCCAACATCACCGATGATGCAGCACGCCCCGATGAATACCGTGGTGGCAATTACTTCGGCGGCGCTGGCGTCACTTTATATTCAGGTCCTGTCGATGGCTGTTATTTTAACGCTATATTACACGCTTAGCACGCCCTTTGTGATCAATCAGCCCGTGGGTGCCATGGCGATGCTGTTGTTGGCATGGCTGTCGGGTGTTGGCGTGGGGCTGGTGTTTCTGGCTGTCAAACCATGGTTTCCGGGGTTTGTCGGGATCATTACAACAATTTATGCACGGGCCAATATGATTGCATCCGGCAAGATGGTACTTGCCAACACGCTACCGCCCAAAATGCTGGCCATGTTTTCCTGGAATCCGCTGTTTCATTCCATTGATCAGGCCCGTGGCTTTACCTTTATCAATTATAACCCGCACAATTCATCACTGACTTACCCGCTTTACCTTAGTCTTGGGCTGATCATGATCGGGTTGATGGGGGAATTTTATACCCGAACACATGCTTCACTTAGTTGGGGCGCGGGTCGTTAAGCGCCAATTTGCATGGTGTTTACGATTAATTGGCCAACTTTCACCTAAAAACACGAAAAGACTCAACTTTTTGGCTTTTCTTAAGCCGCCCACCGCTTGCAGGGCCGCACCCCCCTAACTATATACCCCGAGAAGCCAAACCGGGGACGATCCCGGTTTAGAAAACGGGATAAGAAACGGGTGCCTGATAGGGGCCGGTTTCAGTAAATCGCCAAGAAGAGGATATTAGACATGGCCAAAATAATTGGCATTGACCTGGGCACAACAAATTCCTGTGTTTCCATCATGGATGGATCGCAACCCCGAGTAATTGAAAACGCCGAAGGTGCGCGCACAACCCCGTCTGTTGTTGCCTTTACCGACAATGAACGTCTGGTCGGCCAGCCTGCAAAACGTCAGGCCGTTACCAACCCCACAAACACCATTTTTGCGGTTAAGCGTCTGATCGGCCGTCAGGCAAACAGCCCAGAAGTGAAAAAAGACCAGAAACTGGTGCCCTATTCAATTGTTGATGGTGGCAATGGCGACGCGTGGGTTGAAGCCGGCGGTGAAAAATATTCGCCCAGCCAGATCTCGGCCTTTATTCTGCAAAAGATGAAGGAAACCGCCGAAAGCTATTTGGGCGAAGACGTCACACAGGCTGTGATCACGGTGCCTGCCTATTTCAACGACGCCCAGCGCCAGGCCACCAAAGACGCCGGTAAAATTGCCGGTCTGGAAGTGCTGCGCATTATCAACGAACCAACCGCCGCCGCACTGGCCTATGGTCTGGATAAAAAAGAAACCCAGACCATCGCCGTATTTGACCTTGGTGGTGGTACTTTTGATATCACGATCCTTGAAATTGACGACGGGTTGTTCGAAGTCAAATCCACCAATGGTGACACGTTCCTTGGTGGTGAAGACTTTGACATGCGCATCGTGAAATACCTTGCCGATGAATTCAAAAAAGAAAACGGCGTTGATCTGACAAAAGACAAGATGGCATTGCAGCGCCTGAAGGAAGCCGCTGAAAAGGCCAAGATTGAACTGTCTTCCGGGCAACAGACCGAGATCAACCAACCCTTCATTTCGATGGACCCGAACGGTGGCCAGCCACTGCACATGGTTATGAAACTGACCCGCGCCAAACTGGAAAGCCTGGTTAGTGATCTGATCAAAAATACCATCAAACCCTGTCAGGCTGCATTAAAAGATGCCGGCCTGTCCATTGGTGACATCGACGAAGTTGTGATGGTTGGCGGTATGACCCGGATGCCAAAGGTTACAGAAGAAGTATCCAAGTTCTTTGGCAAAGAAGCCAACAAAGGTGTGAACCCTGACGAAGTTGTCGCCATGGGTGCCGCCATTCAGGCCGGTGTTTTGCAGGGCGACGTGAAAGACGTGGTTCTTCTGGACGTGACACCGCTGTCCCTTGGGATTGAAACCCTTGGTGGCGTGTTCACCCGCCTGATTGATCGCAACACAACGATCCCAACCAAGAAAAGCCAAATCTTTTCCACCGCCGAAGACAACCAGAACGCTGTAACACTACGTGTGTTTCAGGGTGAACGTGAAATGGCCGCCGACAACAAGGTCCTTGGTCAATTCAATCTGGAAGACATTCCACCGGCCCCACGTGGCCTGCCGCAGATCGAAGTCACCTTTGACATCGATGCCAACGGCATTGTTGAAGTGGGTGCCAAGGACAAAGGCACCGGCAAAGAACAAAACATCACCATTCAGGCCTCTGGTGGCCTTACCGATGATGAAATCAACAACATGGTGAAAGAAGCCGAAGAGAACGCCGAGGCCGACAAGGACCGCAAGGAACTGGTCGAAGCGAAAAACCAGGCCGAAGGCCTTATCCATTCCACCGAAAAATCGTTGGAAGAACATAAGGAAAAGGTTGATCCAACCACAGTTGAAGTCATTGAAATGGCAATTGCCAACCTGACCGAAAACCTGGAATCGGAAGATGCCGGCCAGATCAAATCTGGCATTCAGAACCTGACTGAATCAGCAATGAAGCTGGGTGAAGCCATCTATAAGGCGCAACAAGATGCCGGCGAAGCCGGTGAAGGTGCGTCAGAAGATGAACCCCGCAGTGTAGACGATGATATCGTCGATGCTGACTTTGAAGATCTGGACGAAAACAAGCGCGACTAATCGCGCAAAAGAACCTGATGGCCAGCCTTGTATAACCGGGGCTGGCCAATCTGTTTCTGCTAAGGATCAATCTAATGGCAAAGCGCGATTATTATGATGTTCTGGGCTCTTCCAAGGGCGCCTCTGCCGATGAGCTAAAGAAAGCCTATCGTAAAAAGGCCAAAGAACTGCACCCGGACCGCAATTCCGACAACCCCGACGCCGAAAACCAGTTCAAAGAAGTGAACGAAGCTTACGACGTCATGAAGGATGCTGATAAAAAAGCAGCCTATGACCGATACGGCCACGCCGCATTCGAAGGCGGCATGGGCGGCGGTCAGCGCGGCGGCTTTGGCGGTCAGGGCGACTTTTCAAGTGCATTTTCAGACGTGTTTGACGACCTGTTTGGCGACTTTATGGGCGGCGCTGGTGGCCAGCGTGGCGGCGGCCGGCAACGGGCGTCACGGGGTTCTGACCTGCGCTATAACCTGCGGATTTCCTTGGAAGAGGCATACCTGGGAAGCCAGAAAACCATTAAGGTTCCGACCTCTATTCAATGCGATGAATGCAGTGGCACCGGCGCGGAAAGTGGGGCCGAGCCACAGACCTGCCCAACCTGTTCGGGCATGGGCAAAGTGCGCGCACAGCAGGGCTTTTTCACGGTTGAACGGACCTGCCCAACCTGTTCGGGGCTGGGTCAAATTATCAAAAACCCCTGTAAGGCCTGTAATGGGGCCGGGCGCAACGAAAAGGATCGTTCACTGTCTGTGAACATCCCGGCGGGTGTCGAAACAGGCACCAAAATCCGCCTTGCCGGCGAAGGTGAGGCCGGATTACGCGGCGGCCCAACCGGTGATCTGTATATCTTTATTGAGGTTCAGGAACATCCGCTGTTTCAGCGCGAAGGGCCACATCTTTTCTGTCAGGTGCCGGTCAGTATGGCATCGGCCGCACTGGGTGGTGACATAGAAGTTCCGACCATTGATGGCGGTCGCAGCCGTGTGAAAATCCCGGCCGGAAGCCAATCTGGCCGCCAGATGCGCCTGCGCTCCAAGGGCATGCCCGCCCTGCGTGGCGGTGGGCAGGGCGATATGCTGATCGAACTGGCGGTGGAAACCCCGGTTAAGCTAACGTCCCGCCAAAAGGAAATTTTGCAGGAATTCGAAAAGCTTAGCACTGAAAACAATCCCAACAGCTCGACCTTCTTTTCTAAGGTCAAAAGCTTTTGGGACGGGATGACTGGCTAGGTCTTTTGGCCTGATTTAACTAAATATTTAGTGTTTGGCGGGACCATGTTCGGATGAACACCACCCGCCAACACCAGTTTAGTGAAATGTCGCAATCCCTGTTTGATCTGGACGAAGCAGAACCTGTCGGTCCGGGCAAACAGCCGTCTTACATCCGCGATCATCGCAAACGCCTGCGTGAACGGTTTATGCAGGGCGGCGCGCTGGCGATGCCTGATTATGAATTGTTGGAACTGGTTCTTTTTCGCGCGATTCCACGTCGCGACGTTAAGCCCCTGGCGCGCTTGTTACTGGAAACATTCGGGGATTTTAATCGTGTACTTTCGGCCAGTGTTGAACGCCTGTCAGATGTCAAAGGCGTGGGTGACGCCGTTATTCAGGAACTAAAAATTGTAGAGGCTGCATCGCACCGCCTGGCCCGGTCCCGGGTTATGCAAAAGCATGTGATTTCCAGTTGGGACGCCATTTTGGATTATTGCCATACCACAATGGCACACCGGGAAACTGAACAGTTTCGCATCCTGTTTCTGGATCGCAAAAATGTTCTGATCGCAGACGAAGAACAGGCGCACGGCACCGTTGATCATGTCCCGGTCTACCCGAGAGAGGTGGTAAAACGCGCCCTTGAATTAAACGCATCCGCCCTGATTTTGGTGCATAATCACCCCTCGGGCGACCCAACACCGTCGGACGCCGATATTGCCATGACAGAACAAATTAACAACGCCGCGCAGGCCCTTGGGCTGGTGCTGCATGATCATCTGATCATCGGCAAATCAACAGAACTTAGCCTGCGCAGTGCCGGGTATATTTAGCGCGCCCAAACTTCCACACGGCGGTTAATCTGACGGCCCCATTCCGTGTCGTCACACGCCATTGGCATGGCCTCGCCAAAGCCTTCGACCTTTAGGGAAATGCGCCCCGGGTCTGCTGTTGCCGCCTCTTTCATGACGGCCGTTCTGACGGATGCGGCCCGTTGGCGTGACAGGCGTTTGTTTGCCCCCGCACTGCCTTCTCCGTCGCTAAAGCCAACGAATGTCAAGGTTTTTGCCCCAACTGTGCCGGTTTCCAGTGCGCGGGCCAGCAGGGAAATATTTGATCGTGACTGGCCGTTTAACCGTGACGACCCACCATCAAAACGAAATGTCACCGACAACCGCCGCGCGCCATCCATTGCGGCGACAAGGCGCTTTAGTTCCGCCAGTTTGATTTCACCCCCCGCGGCGCGGATTGCATTGGCCAAACGGTCCCCCTGACGGCCAATCGGGGTGCGCGAAATGGTCTGATCGACAAACCCCGCCCGCAAAATGGCGATCTGGGCGGCGGGTGATTGAATAAAGCGCATAAATTCCCGCCCCACGGCGGGTAGACGGCGCGCCTTCAAGTATAAAAACATCGGCGCGGTCAGTGGGTAATCATCAGATTTCAGGGCCTCGGGAACCGCGCTGGCGCGAAAACCACAGCCACCAACCAACACAAGGGTCCGGGTGTTACCAAGGTTCGACATGGTCGAAAGGCCAATGGCAAACGGGTCTTTTGCCACCGCAGCCACAAGGGTGGCGTTGTTTGGATGACGCTGAATATCATGTAAAAGGGTACGGTTTGATGGGTACATTATCCGTTCAAGAAAAACATGCAAAATACCCGAACCCGATTTTGGCAAGTGCAGGGCAATGGGCGCATCAACACCGCCAAATTCCTGCCAATTCGTGACTTCACCCGAAAAAATTCGTGCCAGATCTTCGGGTGAAATATGTTGAACCGGGTTTCGTGGCGAAACAACCGGCACAAGGGCATCCAGTGCGATCACCCGGTTTTGGGCAGAGGACGACAACCGGCCAAGGCCAATTTCGGTGCCGCGCGCGACCTCTTCTGGCAGAACTTCGCGCAGGGACATCGCGATGTCCGCCCCTTCAGCCAGAAGGTCGGCAAAGCCTTCGCCACTGCTTGAGGTGCGGATCGTAAACCTGACAGCTGTGCGCCCGGTTTTCGGTTCCGACAGGACATAACTGAATTCGCCTTTATCCACCTGCGAACGCACAACCGAATAATCCTGCTGATTGGCAAACGCTTCTATCAACACCGGGATCAGGGTGTTCCCAATTGTTGGCGCGCCGGACAGGGAAATATTGGCAACAAATGATTCCAGATCGGGGCAACCGGGACCTGCGCAAAGCACACCGGTTCCATCCACCGTCAGTTCCCCATAGATGGAATCAACGCGGTAAAATTCCCCGTCATAGCCGATCAGGGTTCCGGCAATTTCCACCGATCCATCGCGCGACGTCAAAGTGACGTCCTGTGAACTGGCAGATATGGCCGCGCCTAAAATGAACAGGACAGCATAAAAAGCTATCCGAAAAAACCGCATCTGGTCACCTTGGGGTCAGGTTTTCGTATCGCGCGATCTTCATGTTTTGCCACAGTGGTTTCAACACAGAAATCCATTTCTTCGGGGGCCGTTGCACGGCGCCACCGTTCAGGTCAGGCTGCCGTGGCAGTGTTTGAACTTTTTACCTGACCCACAGGGGCACTTTTCATTGCGACCGGGGCTTCCCCATGTGGATTTGTCACTTTCATCAAATGCCTTGGGGGGCGTGGCCTGACCTTGTGTTTCCTGTGCCATCAGTTGCGCGGCCTCTTGTTGGGCGGCAATCTGTTGGGCCATGGCCTGTTGTTCTTCTTCGGTCATCGGGCGGACCTGTGCCAGTTTCAGGGTCACATCTTCACGCAGCCCGTCCAGCATGCTTTCAAACAACTGAAAACCTTCTGTTTTATATTCACTTAAGGGGTCACGCTGTGCATAGCCGCGAAAACCAACCACCGACCGCAGGTGTTCCAGTGTCAAAAGGTGGTCGCGCCATTTGCCATCAATTGTTTGCAACAGGAACTGTTTTTCAATGTTGCGCATGGTTTCCGGGCCAAATGCGGCGGCCTTTTCGGCCATCATTTCATCAGAGGCTTTATACAGCTTTTCCCGGATTTCGGCGTCATCAACGCCTTCTTCATCCGCCCATTCCACAACAGGAACATCGATCCCGACCTTTGCCAGAATATCAGCGTACAGCCCTTCGGTATTCCATTGATCGGCGTAAGATTTATGGGGGATGAAATGATCCACAAGATCGTCAATTACCTGATGGCGCATGTCTTCGATAATTTCCGACAGATCCTCGGCTTCCATGATTTCGCGGCGCTGCCCAAATATAACCTTGCGCTGATCATTCATCACATCATCGAATTTCAGCAACTGTTTGCGAATGTCAAAGTTGCGGCCTTCGACCTTGGCCTGCGCCTTTTCCAGTGATTTATTCACCCATGGGTGAACAATTGCTTCGCCATCTTTCATGCCAAGGGATGACAGCACTTTATCCAGCCGCTCGGACCCGAAAATCCGCATCAGGTCGTCTTCCAGTGACAGGAAGAACACCGAGCGCCCCGGATCACCCTGACGCCCGGAACGGCCGCGCAGCTGATTGTCAATTCGCCGGCTTTCGTGGCGTTCTGTGCCCAGAACAAACAGGCCCCCGGCATCGATAACCTTTTGCTTTTCTTCGGCATGCTCGGCGGTAATTTTTGCACGAATTTCTTCCGGGTCACCATCGGGGTCATCGGCAAGCGCCTGCATGACATTCATATCAACGTTACCGCCCAGCTGAATATCAGTGCCGCGCCCGGCCATATTGGTGGCGATGGTCACCGCCTGAAATTTACCGGCGTCGGCAATGATCTGGGCTTCTTTATCGTGCTGGCGGGCATTCAGAACATTGTGTTCGATGCCGGTTTTTTTCAGCATTTCCGACAGGGATTCTGATTTTTCGATAGATGTGGTGCCCACAAGAATTGGCTGGCCAATTCTGTTTGCTTTTCCAATTTCTTCGGCAACGGCGGTAAATTTTTCGGCTGTGGTGCGATAGACGTGATCATCTTCGTCATTTCGCATAATTTCCCGGTTTGTCGGAACTTCCACCACGCCCAGCCCGTAAATTTCGGCAAATTCTTCGGCCTCGGTCAGGGCCGTGCCGGTCATACCCGACAGGTTATCGTACAGGCGGAAATAGTTTTGAAATGTCACAGAGGCCAGGGTGATATTTTCGGCCTGAATCGCAACATTTTCTTTGGCTTCAATCGCCTGATGCAGCCCGTCCGACAAACGCCGCCCTGACATCATCCGCCCGGTGAATTCATCAATCAGGACGACTTCGTCATTTTGAACGATGTAATCTTTATCACGCTGAAACAGTTTATGCGCCCGCAAACCCTGATTAACATGGTGAACAATGGTGGTGGATTCCGGGTCATAAAGGGTCTGACCCTCTGGCAGGATTTCAGTCTTTAACAGCAGTTCTTCCAGAAAATCGTTGCCTTCTTCGGTGTAGGTAACGTTTCGGGTTTTTTCGTCCAGCGTAAAATGTTCGTCGGTCAGATCGGGGATCAGTTTATCAATTGTAATATACAGTTCTGATCTGTCCTGCGCAGGGCCAGAAATGATCAGGGGTGTTCGGGCTTCGTCAATCAGGATGCTGTCAACTTCGTCCACAATCGCAAAGTTATGATAGCGCTGGTTTATTTCATTCAGCTCTGATTTCATGTTGTCGCGCAGATAATCGAACCCAAGTTCGTTATTGGTGGCATAGGTCACATCAGCCGCATATGCCGCGTGCTTTTCATCGTCTGGCTGCTGGGGATAGATCACACCACATTTCAGACCAAGGGCGGTGTAAACCTTGCCCATCCATTCAGAATCGCGACGGGCCAAGTAGTCATTTACCGTGACGATATGAACGCCCTTGCCGGTCAGCGCGTGCAGATATGCGGGAAAAGTCGCAACCAGTGTTTTGCCTTCGCCGGTTTTCATTTCTGAAATGTTACCCTGATGCAGGAAAATCCCACCCATCAGTTGCACATCAAACGCACGCAGCCCCAGCGAGCGGCGCGCGGCCTCGCGACAGTTGGCAAATGCCTCTGGCAGCAGATCATCAAGTGGCTCACCGCCCATCGCCCGTTTGGCAAGCGCTTCTGTCTTGTCCTTGATGCCTTCGTCAGTCAGCTTTTCAAATTCGGGTTCCAGTGCATTGATACGTTCAACCATTGGCATGGTTGCCTTGATCAGACGGTCATTTGGTGTGCCAAAAACCTTTTTGGTCAGTGTTCCGAAACCCAGCATATTAACTCCGCATGATCCAATTTTTCGTGATCGTGTAAGAGGAACGCTTGTCCACCTGATCCTTGCGTCTTAGAACAACAAAAAGGCGGGCCCTCTATAGACCTCTTGGCGATGTAAGGGTCCCCATGTGTCGTGTCAACGCCGCGCACCGACGCGGCCCCGTTCAAGGAACTAACAATGTTTAAACGTACCATTTTTCTTACTGCTTTTGCCCTTTCCTGCACATTTTCCCTGCCGGGCTACGCACAGGACGTTTCGGCCGATACAGTTGTTGCAACCGTCAACGGCACGGACATCACAATCGGGCACATGATTGTGCTGCGTGACTTCCTGCCAGAGCAGTACCGAAACCTGCCCGATGACACCTTGTTTGACGGGATTTTGGATCAGGTTATTCAACAGGCCGTTTTGGCGCAAACCATCACAACACCGTCCGCCGCCTTTCACATCCAAATGGAAAATGAACGCCGAACATTGCTGGCCAGTGCCGCAATGGGCAAGATCATCAAAGACGCCGTAACCGAAGAAACCCTGTTGGCGGCCTATAACACCAGATTTGCAGATGCAGAGCCATCGCACGAATATAATGCATCCCATATTCTGGTGGAAACCCAGGAAGAAGCAGCAGCACTGGCGCTTGAACTGGCCGATGGTGCCGATTTCGCCGCATTGGCAAAAGAACATTCCACCGGCCCGTCCGGTCCCGGCGGCGGAAGCCTGGGCTGGTTTAGCGCCGGCATGATGGTGCAGCCCTTTGAAGAAGCCGTTGTCACCATGGACGTCGGTCAGGTGTCCGAACCTGTCCAAACTCAGTTCGGCTGGCATCTGATCAAACTGGACGATTCCCGCCTGCTGGAACAACCCGGCATTGACGATGTTCGCGATGAACTGTCACAGGAACTACAGCAAAAAGCCGTTGAAGGTGCCATCACAGCCCTGACCGCCAGCGCCGATATTGTTCGCCCGGACCTGTCTGCGATTGACCGGTCCGTATTGCGTGACACAAAATTGGTTGGCGAATAATACCTTTCAAAGGACAATAACAATGGCACAGGCAAAAATTTCACCCCTTGCACCGGTTGGCGGGTTTCCTAACCTTCCGGAAATTGCCGGGGTTCAGTTTTCCAGCGTGGCGGCGGGCGTAAAATACAAGGGGCGGCGCGATGTTATGTTGGCCGCCCTTGCGCCCGGGTCGGTTGTTGCCGGCGTGTTCACAAAATCATCCACCCGGTCGGCGGCGGTGCTGGATTGTCAGGAAAAAATTGGCGGCCCACAGGATGGCGGCGCCGCATTTCTGGTCAATTCAGGCAATGCAAATGCCTTTACCGGATCGGCGGGCCAGATGTCTGTTTCGGCCCTGTCAGCCGGGGTTGCTGATCTGTTGGAAATCAACAGTGGCCGTGTGTTCACCGCATCCACCGGCGTTATTGGTGAACCTTTGGCCCATGACACAATCATCGCCAAGCTGTCCGAATTAAAGGCCGGCCTGTCAGACGGGGGCATAACCAACGCCGCCAGCGCGATCATGACAACCGACACCTTTCCAAAGGGCAGCGGTGCAAAGCTGAGCATAAACGGCGCGCCGGTAAAAATTGCCGGGTTCGCCAAAGGCTCCGGAATGATCGCGCCGGACATGGCAACGATGCTGGCCTATGTCTTTACGGATGCCGATATTGCCCGGCCAGTGTTGCAGGCAATGTTGGCCAAGGCCGCCGATATAACATTCAACTGCATTTCTGTGGATACGGATACATCCACATCCGACACATTGATGTTGGCGGCAACGGGGCAAAGTGGTGCGGATGCAATCACCGATATCAATTCGCCTGAAGGAGTGGCATTTTATGATGCCTTGCATGGTGTGTTGTTGGATCTGGCCCATCAGGTGGTGCGCGATGGCGAAGGGGCCACAAAATTTATTGAGGTCCGCGTAACCGGTGCAGCGTCTGACGCCGATGCGCGCATGGTGGCCAGATCAGTCGCCGATTCACCTTTGGTGAAAACGGCCGTCGCCGGGGAAGACCCGAACTGGGGCCGCGTTGTCATGGCAGTGGGCAAATCAGGTGCAGCCGCAAACCGTGACACGCTGACGATCCGGTTCGGCGATATTCTGGTTGCAGAAAATGGCTGGGTCGCACCCGGATACAGCGAACAGGCCGGGGTTGATTACATGAAACAAGACAGCCTGATCATCGGTGTTGATCTGGGCGTGGGGGACGCAGGCGGTGTTGCCTGGACCTGTGATCTTACCCACGGATATATCGAAATAAACGCCGATTACCGGTCATGAAAACCCTGCTGGTTAGTGCCGTTGCGTTAATTGATAAGGACGGGCGGGTCTTGTTGGCCCAGCGCCCCAAGGGCAAATCAATGGCTGGCCTTTGGGAATTTCCCGGTGGCAAAATTGAACCGGGCGAAACACCCGAGGTCGCCCTGATCCGCGAACTACAGGAAGAACTGGGCATTGATACATGGTCCAGCTGTCTGGCACCGCTGACATTTGCCAGCCACAGCTATGAAGATTTTCACCTGCTGATGCCGGTTTTCGCCTGTCGAAAATGGGAAGGTGTGGCGCGCGGGCGCGAAGGGCAAAACCTGGCTTGGGTTCAGGTGAACAGGCTGCGCGATTACCCGATGCCACCGGCAGATGCCCCCTTAATACCGGTTCTTCGGGATTTATTGTGATGGGGTGTCAACTGCTGGGCGAAAACGCCTGTTATTAATACAAAAGGGCGAATGGAAATCATCCATCCGCCCTGTTTTTTGTTCCGCGCCCCTAAAGGCCAGTCTGTTTAATCCAACTTACGTTCGAATTCTTCGCGTTCAAAGATTTCAATAACGTCACCGGCGCGGATATCTTCGTAGTTTTCAAAGGCCATCCCGCATTCCTGCCCGGACTGAACTTCTTTCACTTCATCCTTGAAGCGCTTGAGTGTTTTCAGGCTTCCCTCGTGGATAACCACGTTGTCGCGCAACAGGCGAACACCGGCTGAACGACGTGCGATGCCCTCTGTTACCAGACAACCGGCGATCTTGCCGACGTTGGACACTTTGAATACTTCTTTGATCTCGGCGTAACCAATGAACTTTTCACGAATTTCGGCAGACAACAGACCAGATGCCGCGGCTTTTACGTCATCAACCAGATCATAAATCACGGAATAATAACGAATTTCCACGCCCTTTTGGTTTGCGACCTTACGCGCGGTTGCATTAGCACGAACGTTAAAGCCCATGACCGGCGCACCGGATGCCTCGGCCAAACCAATATCGGATTCTGTGATTGCCCCAACACCGGAATGCAGCACACGAACACGAACGTCTTCGTTGCCGATTTTTTCCATTGCCTGAACAATTGCCTCGGCAGAACCCTGAACGTCAGTTTTAACCAGAACCGGCAGTTCGGCGACATCTTCGTCGGCCTTTGCCCGTTCCATCAACTGTTCAAGGGTCGTGGCCGCACCAGCG
>DAOURA010000188.1 GCA_030625325.1 Marinosulfonomonas sp. | reverse complement strand
CGTTGCTTCCATCGCGATTAAGCGTGGAGCTTTCAAAGCCAACCCGGCATTTCCCACCCTGTAACTTTGCGAACCGTTAGGCGGTTTGTTAGTGTTGATCGGACGGAATGGTGCGTGAAATCACGCACCCTACGGGTTGCTAGGGGTTACTAGTAAGTGGTGCATCGCACCGTATTTCCGAGTGAGGTGCAGGTTGTTTGGACTGTTGAGGGAATTGTAACTGACGGCATTGCGCGCTCCGGTCCTCGAAAAACAAATGTTGGCAATTTTCCATCTGACTTGCCGCACAAGAATGTCATTGAATACCATGAAACAGGGCCCGGAAATAAATCGGCGACCAGTCCTCCAGAGTGACTTTCACTATCGATGACTTGATAGCTTCCTTCGCAGTATTTGGCCGCCGAATTCATGCACCGTGTAGATTTTCGGCTGCATTTGACGAATTCTATTGTAATGCCGGACGGAGAACCGAAAGATTCAACTGTTTGCGCATAAAGCGGATATGGCAGGCCAATCGACGATAATGCCAAAGTAATGCTGAATAACAGTATTGGTCCGTTTTTCATGTAGTTTTCCACTTTCACCGCACAAACTTCTTAAACTTAACTCGCGTTGGTGCCGCCGCGTCAACCCCCAGACGCTTTTTCTTATCTTCTTCGTAATCCTCAAAGTTGCCTTCGAACCATTCCACGTGGGCGTCGCCTTCGAAGGCCAGAATATGGGTGCAAATCCGGTCTAAAAAGAACCGATCGTGGGAAATCACAACCGCGCAGCCGGCGAAATCGACCAGTGCGTCTTCCAAAGCGCGTAAGGTTTCGACGTCCAGATCGTTGGTCGGTTCATCCAGCAACAGGACATTGCCGCCGGATTTCAACAGCCGCGCCATGTGGACACGGTTGCGTTCGCCCCCCGACAGGATGCCGACCTTTTTCTGCTGATCGCCGCCCTTAAAGTTGAAGGCAGAGCAATAGGCGCGGGAATTCACCTCAGCGTCGCCCAACTGGATAATGTCCTGCCCGTCACCGATGGCTTGCCAGACGGTGTCATCCGGGTTCAGCGCATCGCGCGACTGATCAACATAGGACAGTTGCACCGTATCGCCGTATTCAACGGTGCCGCTGTCGGGCTGTTCCTGCCCGGTCAGCATCCGAAACAGCGTGGTTTTACCCGCGCCGTTGGGGCCGATCACACCGACAATACCACCCGGTGGCAGGGCAAAGCTAAGATCTTCGATCAGTTGCTTGTCGCCCATGTGTTTGGCAAGGTTTTCAACATCAATCACCTTGTTGCCCAGACGCGGGCCATTGGGGATGATGATCTGGGCGCGCGCCAGTTTTTCGCGCTCTGACTGGCCGGCCAGTTCGTTATAGGCGTTGATGCGGGCCTTTTGTTTGGCCTGTCGGGCCTTGGCGCCCTGTTGCATCCATTCAAGTTCGCGTTCCAGCGTTTTTTGTTTGGATTTGTCTTCGCGGGCTTCTTGCGACAGGCGTTTTGCCTTTTGCTCCAGCCATGCGGAATAGTTGCCTTCGTATGGCACGCCATGGCCGCGATCCAGTTCAAGGATCCAGCTGGTGATGTCATCCAGGAAATAGCGGTCGTGGGTGACCACCAGAATGGTGCCCTTATAGTCCATCAGGTGCTGTTGCAGCCAGGCGATGGTTTCAGCGTCAAGGTGGTTGGTGGGTTCGTCCAGCAGCAACATATCGGGCGCTTCCAACAGCAGTTTGCACAGGGCAACGCGGCGGGCTTCACCCCCTGACAGGCTGGAAATTTCCGCGTCATCGGGGGGGCAGCGCAGGGCCTCCATCGACACATCAATCTGGGCATCCAGATCCCAGAGGTTCTGGGCGTCAATTTCGTCCTGAAGGCGGCCCATTTCGTCGGCCGTTTCGTCGGAATAGTTCATCGCCAGTTCGTTATAGCGGTCAAGGGTGTCCTTTTTCGCCTTGACCCCCAGCATGACATTTTCACGCACATTCAGGGTTTCATCCAGCTTTGGTTCCTGCGGCAGGTACCCCACATGTGCCCCTTGGGCGGCCCATGCTTCGCCACTGAAATCCTTATCCAGCCCGGCCATGATCCGCATCAGCGTGGATTTACCCGAGCCATTAACCCCGACAACACCAATTTTCACACCGGGCAGAAATGACAGGTGGATGTTTTCAAAGCACTTCTTGCCGCCGGGGTAGGTCTTGGAAACACCTTCCATGTGATAGACGTATTGATAGGCTGCCATGTTCGGTGCTCCGGGTTTTTATGGTTTTAGGTTGCGTGCAACCCCTGTAGCCAGAGCCAATGGTTTCTTCAAGTATTGGTGCGGGTCAGGGTTTTGCCCGGACACCCATCAAAGGCGTGGTATGCACATCTGATATTACGCGCCTGACTTATACCTATGGCACCCCATACCCGTTGATGTTGCCAATAATGGGTTCAGCGACCCCACTACCATCGGACACCTGCCCCAGAAACACGCCGCCAAAGCCCTCGGCCCAAGGGCCATAGAACGTGCCCTTCAGGGCGGTCGTGCCCGAGTAAACGCCTGAGAAGTTCGCAGTGCCATCGATTTCATTGCCGGAAATTGCCGCCGTGATGCCCGCTACCATCAGGCTACCACCGAATAATTGTCCGGTAAGGGACTGGCTGGGGAAATCAGCCGATAAAAGTATTATTCCGCTATCCCTGTGAACACCACTGATTTTTGCATCCCAAGTGCCGTTATAGGTGGCGGATGTGGGCAGGTTTTCGGGGCGCGTTTCCACACCAACAGCAATGTAGCCTTCGGTATTGGTGTTGCCATCATTATAATCGTAAATTCCATGATACTGATCGGCCAGAATGGGGCCGTTTATGCCCACACCTGAATAACTGTAGCGTGTTGTTGCCCCCTCGAACGTTTTGCGTAAAGTTGTGAGCAAAACACCATCAAGATAGATATTGACGGTATTTAAATCAGCACTGAAAACCAGTTCAGCCTCGGACAAAATAGTGACAAGCGAGCCACCCACAGAGCGAACCGCCAGCCCTGTCAGCCCGTCAGTGGGTGCCTTAACCGTGACCGTATCTGTGGCGCTGTCGGCATAGGTTGAATAATCTGCGACAGGCGGTGGGCCAACCACCGGCGGTGGGTCTGTAGTGACTGGCGGTGGGTTCGTGGTGACGGGTGCCGGGGGACTGGCGCACGCAGAAACCAACGGTGCAATGCCCAGCAACAGAATGGAAAAACGTAACATTTTCATAGATTTCTCCTAATTAGGTAAATAGCCACCAATTCAACGCCATACACAACGTAAAATGCACGTAAATCAAAGAACAGTCTGTTTACGTGGTTGGTTTTTGTGGTCTGTCCCTAAGCCCGGCTAGCGAAAACCTGACTGGCCGGGATGGTGCATTTTGAAACGGGAAACCCCGCTTGCCCATGTGGGCTGAATGGGGCTACAAAATGGGACCTTGTCCACTCACCCAAAAGGACCACCATGACAAAATCTGCCCGTCCCCCCCGTTCGTTTCCGGTTGGCTATCGCGCCGCCGACGATCGCTATGAAAAAATGGTTTACCGCCGCTGCGGAAATTCGGGGCTGCAATTGCCGGCCGTGTCGCTGGGCCTTTGGCATAATTTCGGGGAAGACACCCCCCATCAGACCAAGCGCGATATTTGCACGACTGCGTTTGATGCAGGTATCACCCACTTTGATCTGGCCAATAACTATGGCCCGCCCCCCGGTGCGGCCGAAACCGCGTTTGGGGAAATTTTGCGCACTGATTTTGCACCCTACCGGGATGAAATGATCATTTCATCCAAGGCCGGGTACGACATGTGGCCGGGGCCATATGGGGAATGGGGCAGCCGCAAGTATTTGATTTCATCCTGTGATGCGTCGCTAAAACGCATGGGGCTGGATTATGTTGATATCTTCTATTCGCACCGGTTTGACCCCAACACCCCGCTTGAGGAAACAATGGGCGCGCTGGACCAGATCGTGCGATCTGGTAAGGCACTGTATGCTGGGATTTCGTCCTATAATTCTGAGCGCACACGCGAAGCGGTGGCCATACTGGAAGACCTGGGCACGCCCTGTCTGATCCATCAGCCAAGCTATAACATGCTGAACCGCTGGGTTGAACGTGACGGGTTAAAGGAAACGCTGGCCGGGCTGGGGGTTGGATCAATTGCGTTCACGCCACTGGCGCAGGGGATGCTGACC
>DAOURA010000022.1 GCA_030625325.1 Marinosulfonomonas sp. | reverse complement strand
TGGGCGCCTTTGTTACTGATCTTTCTGCCCACCAGCATTGTTGGGGCCACGGCAGGGATCTGGATGTTTTATGTTCAGCATCAGTTTGAAAACGCCCAGTGGGACGATGGCGCGCACTGGAAACTGCATGATTCCGCGCTTTATGGCAGTTCCCATTATGTGTTGCCCAAACCGTTGCAGTGGTTCACCGGCAATATCGGCATTCACCATGTTCACCACCTGTACAGCCGCATTCCGTTTTACCGCCTGACAGAGGTGCTGCGTGATTTTCCGGTTCTGGCCGAGGCACAGCGCCTGTCGATCCGTGAAAGCTTTGCCTGCGTTAAGCTACAGCTTTGGGACGAAAGCAATCGCAAGCTGCTGTCTTATGCGCAGGCGCGCGCGGCATATGGCCCGTTTTAGCCAATTGCACCAAGGGCTGTGTCCAGTGCGCCGATGATTGTGCCCACGTCCTGCGATGTCAGGATCAGGGGCGGTGAAAACAGGATGTTGGCCCCAGAGGCGCGCACCATCACACCGTTTTCATAGGCGATGCGTTGCAGGTCCAGACCGGTGTCAGGGCCAACTTGGGTCTTGGTATCACGATCTGTGACCAGTTCAATCGCCGCCATTAGGCCGTGACCACCGCGCACATCCCCGATCATTGCGTGCTTTTCCTGCAGGCCCAGCAACCCCTGATACAGTTCAGCCCCGCGCGCGGCGGCATTTTCGTTGACCTTCAGGCGTTTGGTTTCCGCCAGACAGGCCAGTGCGGCAGCCGCGCCAACTGGATGGGCGCTGTAGGTATAGCCGTGGCCAATGCTGGCGCTGCCGGTTTTGTCCTGTTCGAACACCTCTGCCACGGTGTGCGACATCATGGCCGCCCCAAAGGGAAAGTACCCGGCGGTGATGGCCTTGGCTGTTGACATCATGTCCGGTTTCACCCCCCAGTGGCGCGCCCCTGACCAGTCGCCGCTGCGCCCAAAGGCGGTGATAACTTCGTCTGAGATCAGCAAAATTCCGTATTTGTCGCACAGCGCCCGAATGCCGGGCATGAATGTTTCGTGCGGTACAATCACGCCGCCTGCGCCAAGAATTGGCTCAATAATAAAGGCGGCAATGGTGGCCGGGTCCTGAAATTTGATTTCATCCTCGGCCATGGCAAGGATCGCCTGCGCCAGTTTTTCAGGATCACTTTCATTAAACGGATTGCGATAGGTATAGGGGGCGGGCAGGTGAAAGCACCCCGCCAACAGGGGTTCATAGGCGGCGCGAAAGCGCGGGTTACCATTAACCGAGGCCCCGCCAAAATGGGTGCCGTGATAGCCCTTTTTCAGGGACAGGAATTTCACCCGCCCCCGTTCACCGCGCAACTGATGGTACTGGCGCGCAAGGCGCAGGCAGGTTTCAACAGAATCCGACCCGCCAGATGTGAAAAACGCGCGCGCCATGCCGTCCGGGGCAAACCACTGGGACAGTTCAAACGACAGCTCAATCGCCGCGTCATTGGATGTGCCGGCAAAGGCCGAATAATAAGGCAACTGGTCCAGTTGGGCGGTGATCGCATCCTTGATCGGTTGGCAGGAATAGCCAACATTGACGTTCCACAACCCGCCCACGGCGTCCAATGCGCGGTGTCCGTCTATGTCGGTAATATGCACCCCGTCCGCACTGGTGATGATGGTTGGTGTGTCCTGTTGCAGCTTGCCCGGGTGGCCCATCGGGTGCCACATGTGGCGGGCATTGTTTTCCTTTAGAAAATTGGAACGGGTCATTGCGTTACTCCTGTAAAATGGGCGGGCGGGTTGCGCCGTAATGGTGTGATATTTGCGCGGCGGCCTGAACCACGTGGCGCGAAATGGTTTGCAGGGCCGGTTCGTCAAAACGGGCCGAAGGTGTTGCCACCCCAACCGCGCCGCAGACCTGATTGCTGGCCCCAAATACCGGGGCGGCCACGCCGCAAACGTCGGCCTCAAACGTGCCACGGGCCACGGCAAAGCCATCTTGTGCTGCCTGTCGCATCAGGGCCATCGCGGTGGCGGCATCAGTCGGGGTGTCGGGGGTGAATATTTCCGGGCAGTCGGGCAGGTGGGAACTGGCCAGTTTTGCATCCAGACAGGACAAATAGGCAATGCCAGAGGCCGAGGCGTGCAACGGCAATGGCTGTGCCGGGTCCAGATAAACCCGGGTGCTGTGCAGGCGGGTTTCAACAACGGCCACAGTGGCCAGATGGCCGTTATCGTAATGGGACAGGTGGGCGGTTTCACCGGTTTCATCCACCAGTTTTTGCAGCACTTCACCCGCCACCTGATTAAGCGGATAGGTGACTTCGCGTATCAGCGCCAGTCGCGCCAGGGCCGGGCCAAGGTGATAGGTGCGATCAACACTGTCCTGTTCCAGAAAGCCGCGTGATTGCAGGGCGTTCAGATATCGCAGCACACTGGCCTTATCGCGCCCCAAAAGGCGCGCGGCCTGTGACAGGCCCACGCTGGGGCGTGAGCGTGTGAACAGCCCCAGAACATCCAGTGCCTTGTCGATTGTGCCCAAGGGGCCCCCCTTTTTCGCGGCGTGAGTTTTATTTTGTTTGACGGGGCAGGTGATTCTGCGCAAGTATTTTCTGCAACCGATGGTTCAAATAGTGAACCGACTGCCGTGCGGCGGTTGGGTCGTGAAATGGGGATGCAAATGCTTGACCAGAAACAAATAGACCTGCTGCGCGCGCAAGACGTGCCAGCCCAACAGCATTTCATAAACGGCGCCTCGGTTGCGGGTGCGGGTGGGGGCCGGGATGTAGTGTCGCCCATAGATGGGCGGGTCTTAACCACGATCAGTGCAGGCACCCCGGCGGATATGGAACAGGCAATTGCGGCGGCAAGGGCGGCGTTTGATGATGGGCGCTGGTCAGGGATGGCCCCAGCGGGGCGCAAGAAAATCCTGCATCGTTTGGCCGATCTGATTGAACGGGACGCGCTGGCCCTTAGTGTTCTGGGGGTGCGTGACAATGGCACGGAAATCAACATGGCCTTCAAGGCCGAGGCCGGGTCTGCCGCAGGCACGTTTCGCTATTACGCCGAGGCAATTGATAAGGTTTACGGCGAAATTGCCCCCACGGCCCCCGATGTTCTGGGCCTGATCCACCGGCAGGCAATTGGCGTTGTCGGGGCGATTGTGCCGTGGAATTTTCCCCTGATGATTGGCGCATGGAAGGTGGCCCCGGCCTTGGCGGCAGGCAATTGCGTGGTTCTGAAACCGGCCGATACGGCGTCACTGTCCCTGTTGCGGCTGGCGGAACTGGCAAGTGAGGCGGGCCTGCCAGACGGGGTTTTGAATGTGGTTACTGGTCGTGGTTCGGTCATTGGTGAAACGCTGGCCCTGTCGATGGAGGTTGACGTGTTGGCCTTTACCGGGTCGGGGGGGACCGGGCGGCGGTTGCTGGAATATTCGGCCCGTTCAAACATGAAACGCTGTTATCTGGAGCTGGGGGGCAAATCGCCCAATGTGGTCTTTGCTGATGCCCCCGATCTGGACCGGGCGGCCAAGGTTACGGCGATGGGAATTTTCCGCAATTCGGGGCAGGTCTGTGTGGCCGGATCACGCCTGTTGGTGGAACAATCGATCCATGATGAATTTGTCGCCGCCGTGGCGCGCCACGGGGCGGCGTTGCGGGTTGGCGACCCGCTGGACCTGAACAGTGATGTGGGGGCGGTCAATTCACGCGCCCAACTGGACGCCAACCTGCGATACGTGGAAATCGCCCTGTCTGAGGGGGCCGAATGTATCACGGGGGGCAAGGCCATTTTGGGCGAAACGGGGGGCTATTACATGCAACCCACGGTGATGGCCGGCGTCGGGGCGGGGGACACGATTTTCCGGGACGAAGTGTTTGGCCCGGTTTTGGCCGTCACCCCGTTTGACGGCGAAGCCGAGGCCGTCAGACTGGCCAACACCAGTGACTTTGGCCTTGCCGGGGCGGTCTGGACCGCGGATTTAAGCCGCGCCCACAGGATGGTGCGCGCCATTCGCGCCGGTGTGGTCCATGTGAACACCTATGGTGGCGCGGACGGGACGGTGCCCCTGGCGGGGGCCAAACAGTCGGGCAACGGGGCGGACAAGTCATTGCATGCGCTGGATAAGTTCGTTGACCTAAAGGCGGCTTGGATTCAGTTGTAATTGATCGTGCAACATAATGATAACACAAGAAATAAATGGGTTGAGCCATGACAGATAAAACGATCCTGATCGTTGGGACATATGACACCAAAAACGATGAGCTAGACTATATGGCCAGTTGCATCCGTGCGCAGGGCGGCGGGGTTGTCACCATGGATATCAGTGTTCTGGGTGACCCGGCGCACCCCTGCGATATTTCAAAACATGACGTGGCCGGTGCGGCCGGTTCATCGATTAAGGACGCAATTGCATCAGGGGATGAAAACACCGCCATGCAGATCATGGCCCGTGGGGCCAGCACACTGGCGGCCCGGATGCAGGGGCAGGGGCGTTTTGACGGGGTGGTGATATTGGGCGGAACCATGGGCACCGATGTGGCGCTGGATGTGTGCCGGGCTTTGCCCCTTGGGGTGCCGAAATATGTGGTTTCCACGGTGTCGTTTTCCCCCCTGATCCCGGCGGACCGTCTGTCGCCCGATATTCAGATGATCCTGTGGGCGGGCGGGCTGTATGGGTTGAATTCAATCTGCAAATCGTCCCTGTCACAGGCTGCTGGTGCAGTTCTGGGGGCGGCGCGGGCGGTTGAACCGGCGGCGGGGACGCAACCGATTGTTGGGATGACATCGCTGGGGTCGTCTTGTTTGCGGTATATGAAGCTGTTGAAACCCGCCCTTGAAGAACGTGGTTTTGAGGTGGCGATATTTCATGCAACCGGCATGGGGGGCATGGCCTTTGAAAGTATCGCACGCGAAGGCGGGTTTGCCTGTGTGATGGATTTCGCCCTGCCAGAGCTGGGCAACTTGATGGCGGGGTCAGTTGTGCATTCGGGGGCGGACCGTTTGAAAAATGCAGGTGCGTCCGGCATTCCGCAGATCGTTGCGCCGGGGTGTCTGGACCTGATCGATTTTGCCGGTTGGCAGGACATACCCGAACGATACGCAGATCGCCCGTTTCACGCCCATAATCGGCTGATCAAATCGTCTGCCCTGAACGCCGAAGAACGCCGCGAAACGGCGCGTGAAATTGCCGCCCGTCTGTCACAGGCCAAGGGGGCGGCCCATGTTATCCTGCCGGCGGGGGGGATAGAAGAATGGGACAGGCCCGGTGAACCGGCCCATGACCCCGAAGGGCTGGCGGCATTTTGTGATGAAATGCGCAACGTCATCCGCGCGCCTGTTCAGCTAAGCGAAATAGCGGGCCACATTAACGATCAGGCGTTCGCAGACCGGGCGTTGGAAATTTTTGACGGCTGGTTGGCGGACGGGACGATCCGGCACTAGGGCGAACGTGACCTTGCCAAAACAAAAAACCGCGCCGGGCTTTTGCCGGGCGCGGTTTAATTTTTGTTCTGTCAGAAAGACCTTAGGCTTCGTCGTCGCCTGCTGGTGCGTCTTGGGCTGGGGCTTCATCGCCGCCAGCAACCAGATCATCGTCGTCCGCAGCTGCGGCGCCGATATCATCAAACAGTTCAGCAATTTCAAAGTCTGCTTCGGCTTCTGCCTCGGCGGCCAGTTCCTGAATTGATTTACCGGCGGCCTGAAGTTCGGCTTCATCCGTGGAACGTGCAACGTTCAACAGGATTTCTGCGTCAACTTCGGGGTGCAGCTTAACAATAACAGTATGCAGGCCCAGTTCCTTGATCGGACGGGTCAGGGCGACCTGTTTGCGATCAACGGTAAAGCCGTCAGCAATTGCTGCATCGGCGGCGTCACGTGTCGAAACCGAACCGTAAAGTGCGCCAGAATCGGACGCAGAGCGAATCACGATAAACTGCTGACCGTTCAGCTTTTCGGCTGCGGCCTCTGCTTCTGCGCGGGTTTCCAGGTTGTTGGCTTCCAGCTGTGCCTTTTGGCCCTCGAAAGATTTGATGTTGGCCTCGGAGGCGCGAAGCGCCTTGTGCTGTGGCAGCAGGAAGTTGCGTGCATAGCCCTGTTTGACGTTTACCACGTCGCCCATTTGGCCCAGCTTGGCGACCCGTTCAAGTAGTATAACTTGCATGGTGCTTTCCCCTTACTTAACGGCGTATGGAAGCAGGGCGAGAAAGCGCGCGCGCTTGATGGCACGGGCGAGTTCGCGTTGCTTCTTGGCCGAAACGGCGGTGATACGGGACGGTACGATTTTGCCGCGCTCAGAGATATAGCGCTGCAACAGACGTGTGTCCTTATAATCGATTTTTGGCGCATTGTCCCCAGAGAAAGGGCAGACTTTGCGACGGCGGAAAAATGGTTTAGATGCCATGGTTTAGCTCCTTTTCTTCAGGTTAATGGCGGCGTGGGCCGCGTTCACGTTCGTCACGCTTTTGCATTTGGACGGACGGGCCTTCTTTGTGCTCATCAACCTTGATGGTAAGCACGCGCATAACATCGTCATGCAGGCGCATCAGGCGTTCCATTTCCTGCACGGCTGTGGCCGGTGCGTCGGAGCGCAAAAAGGCATAGTGGCCTTTGCGGTTCTTGTTGATTTTGTAGGCCATTGTTTTGATGCCCCAGTATTCGTGATCAACAAGGCTGCCGCCGTTGTCCGAAAGTACTGTGCCAAAATGTTCGATAAGGCCTTCGGCTTGCGTGTTGGACAGATCCTGACGCGCAATCATAACATGCTCATATAGCGGCATGTGTGCTCCATTCATTTCAGGCGCATTTCAACGGACGGGTCTAACCCTTGCCGCGACCCACCCACGAGAGGCTGCGCTGGTTTCCGAAAGTTTGCGGAAGGGACGGGGCGTTATACGCCTTTTGGTCATCCGATCAAGGGCTTTATCCTAACGGGCAAATCAGGCCTGCGGATGGGTGTTTTGCCTGTTTTTTTAGCAGGCCGTAAAAAGGGACCATATGCGCCAAAATCTGGACATGTTTCGTGGCAATAGGATGTTAACCACCCCTAACCCCTTCAGATCCCACGCGAGGCTAATAATGAACAAACATGCCGAAAATGACGGTCTGTCGGCACAGGTTAACCGGTCCAAAAGCACAGTTAACGTGAATGAGACCTTTTGGGGCTATGTGATCAGCAAAGGTGGGTTGGCACCGATACTGGCCGCCAGTGGTGAACTGGCTGCGACGGTTGGCTGTATTGTGTTTGGTTTTGCCGCCTATGCCCATTGGCTGTTGCCCGGTTCAACGTTCGGCGCGCAGCTGTTGCCGTTTAAGATTGCCAGCACCATCATGTTTTTTGTCTTTGCCATCCTTTTGTATCTTATTGCCCATCGCGGCCTGATGTCTGAAGTGCAGATTGACGTCAAACAACGTGAAGTCAGATTGGTGCGGCGCAACCGCGAAGGGGCTTCGGTTGAACTGGATAAGTTCGAATTTGCCCGTGTCAACAGCGTCTATATGAAACGCACACAGCCCGACGCACCTTCGAACCAACTGTTTTTTGAGGTGATGGGCCGCAGGGCGCCCATTTGGGTCGCCATGGGAACCGCGCGTGAAATCGAAAGCCTGATGATCCGTATCCGTGAAGATGTTCGCACCAGAAAACCGGCAAATACCCCGCGGCCGGTTCGCGTTAAACCCGCTGCTAAACTAAGGTTGGTTCGCGGTGGGTCCGGGTCCTGACGCCTTAGAATAAACCCCATAAGATTAGTTGCGGGGTTTTGCCTGCGCTCTTGGCTTGTTCCGCCCCGGCCCAGCGGTTAAACCGCTGTTAAACCACAACCAAGAGGTAACAGCATGAGCCGTGCATTCGTTTTTCCGGGCCAGGGGGCGCAAACCATTGGAATGGGTAAGGCGTTGGCCGATAATTACCCGGCGGCGCGCGCCGTGTTTGATGAAGTTGATGATGCTTTGGGCGAAAAGCTGTCGGAACTGATCTGGGGTGGCGATATTGCCGATCTGACCCTGACGCAAAACGCCCAGCCTGCCTTGATGGCAACATCGATCGCGGCGTTTCGCGCGCTGGAAAGTGAAGGCGTCAGCCTGAATGATGTATCTTTTGTAGCCGGTCATTCATTGGGCGAATATTCGGCCCTGACGGCGGCAGGGTCACTGAACCTGTCAGATGCGGCGCGACTTCTGCGTATTCGCGGGCGGGCTATGCAGGACGCGGTTCCTGTGGGCGTCGGGGCGATGGCGGCCCTGTTGGGGCTGGATTTTGCAGCCGCACAGGACGTTGCCCAAAAGGCCGCACAGGGGCAGGTCTGTCAGGCGGCAAATGATAATGATCCGGGGCAGGTGGTTGTATCTGGCCACCGCGAAGCAGTTGAGCGCGCCATTGATATTGCCAAAGAAGCCGGGGCGCGGCGCGCGATGTTGTTGCCGGTTTCGGCACCGTTTCACTGTGAACTGATGGCCCCCGCCGCACAGGTTATGGCCGATGCGCTGGCCGGGGTTGAGATCAACAAACCAGCCGTTCCGCTGGTGGCCAATGTTCTGGCGGACGCGGTGCAGGACCCGGACCAAATACGCGATTTGTTGGTGCAGCAGGTTACGGGTTCAGTGCGCTGGCGTGAATCTGTGGCATGGATGGCCGGGCAAGGTGTGGGCGAGATTTGGGAAATTGGTGCTGGTAAGGCATTGTCAGGTATGATCCGGCGCATCGCGCGGGACGTGGCAACCCGGCAGGTTGGCACGCCTGATGATATTGCCAGCGCAATTCAATAAATAAGTTAAGGGACGAATATGTTTGATCTTACAGGAAAAAATGCACTGGTAACTGGTGCGTCTGGCGGTATCGGCGGGGCAATTGCACGCGCACTATATGATCAGGGGGCCAGTGTTGGCCTGTCGGGCACGCGGGTTGAACCATTGCAGGCACTGGCGGCAGAATTGGGTGAGCGCGCCCATGTTCTGCCTTGCAATCTGTCCGATAAGGACGCGGTGACAGCCCTGCCGAAACAGGCGGCTGAGGCGCTGGGGTCGGTGGATATACTGGTTAACAATGCCGGGATTACCCGTGATAATCTGTTCATGCGGATGAAAGACGAAGAATGGGATGATGTGATCAACGTTAACCTGACCAGCACCATGCGCCTGTGCAAGGGCGTCATGCGCGGCATGATGAAGGCGCGTTGGGGGCGGATCGTGAATATTTCCAGCATCGTCGGGGCAACCGGCAATCCGGGGCAGGCGAATTACGCAGCGTCCAAGGCCGGCATGGTTGGCATGTCAAAATCACTGGCCTATGAAGTCGCCAGTCGGGGCATCACGGTGAACTGTGTGGCGCCCGGTTTTATCACCACGCCAATGACAGAAAAGCTGAACGATGATCAAAAAAGCGCAATTTTGACCCAGATACCTGCGGGGCGTATGGGTGGGGCTGATGAAATTGGGGCGGCTGTGCTGTATCTGGCCAGCGCCGAGGCAGGCTATGTCACCGGGGCCACGCTGCACGTTAATGGCGGGATGGCGATGATATAGCGTCAAATCGCCCAATTTTTACGCTTGGGGCTTGAATACCCCCCCCGGATCGCCGACATTTGGGTGACCCTGAAAATACGCGTTGCCCAAACCGGACAAAACGTTTGCCACGATCAAAGATTGTGTTAAAGGGGGCGCAAGATTGCCGGGGGCGAAAGCCGTTCCAGGTATTTCCCGCGATTTTTTCGTGGGGCTTGAGCGGTCAGACGGCCAAAAGCAATAGACGGGCATCAGCCCACTTGAAATGTGAGGATATACTATGAGCGACATCGCAGATCGCGTTAAAAAGATTGTTGTCGAGCACCTGGGTGTTGAAGAAGACAAGGTTTCCGAAACCGCGTCATTCATCGACGATCTCGGCGCTGACAGCCTGGATACAGTTGAGCTGGTCATGGCATTCGAAGAAGAATTTGGCATTGAAATTCCAGACGACGCTGCTGAAACAATCCAGACTTTTGGCGACGCGGTAAAGTTCATTACCGGCGCTTCCTAAATCCATAGCTGGACAGAAGTTTTAAACGGCGTCCTGCGGGGCGCCGTTTTTTGTTGGGGGATCGAAATTTGATACCTGTATTGCACGGACCACGGGTTACATTGCGCGGCTTTACATGGGCCGATTTTGCGCCCTTTGCCGCCATGTGGCTGGAACCGGAGGTTGGTAAGCACATCCCATTTGCGCCGGTGCCCCGCGTGCAAAACTGGGTGCGGTTCAACATCAACAACAGCAACTGGGTCAAAAAGGGTTTTGGCAGTTTTGCTGTGGTGGATCACAAAAATGAATTCCTTGGCACAGTCAGCCTATTTCACGGCGCTGGCAGTTATGCTAAGGATTTTGACGGCGCAATTCAGGCGGGCTGGGTTTTTGCATCCCGTGCCCATGGTAAGGGATACGCGAGTGAGGCGGCGGGGCTGGCCCACGGTTGGCTGGACGCGCAATCCTTTGGCGGGCGGTCTGTGTGTATGATGGGGGTTGGGCATTTGGCCTCACTCCGGGTGGCGGAAAAGATCGGCTATCGCAAGTTAGGAACGGCCGAAGATGAAGCAGGAACAGTTCAGTTAATGGAGCGTATTCGCGATGTCAGATAAGAAACAAGCCACGGTTCAGGCCGCCGATGCGGCCACGGTCAAGCAATGGTATGACCGCAACGAAATTCTGCTGGTGGATGTGCGCGAAACGTCAGAGTTTGATGTTGAACATATTCCCGGCGCGCTGTTGTTGCCGTTGTCGGCCTTTGACCCTGAAATTTTCCCAACGCTGCCGGGCAAAAAGGTTGTGCTGCATTGTGCCATTGGCAAACGGTCCGAAGCGGCCGGTAAGATGCTGCTGAAAGAAGGCCACAGGGAAGTTATTCACCTGACCGGTGGTCTGGTCGCCTGGAAGACTGCGGGTTATGCAACAGAAGTGCAGATTTTACCGCCTGAGCCTGCCGGTAAAAAAGCACAAGAGCCACCAAAGCCGGTATTTTTGTGCCCCCACCCGGGGCAGGTTTTGAATGACGAATACTTATCGCCGCTGGGAATTTCACAATCTGATCTGGCCGATCGCATTGGGATCACACAGGCCACCATTGCTGCGTTGGTTGCGGGCGAAGAAAATGTAGGTGTCGAATATTCCCTGCGGTTGGCGCGCTATTTCAGTACGGCGGCCGATTTCTGGGTGCATTTGCAACTGGATCATGACCTTGAGCGTGCCCGCCACCGGATAGGTGAAAAAATCCGGGCAGAGATATTGCCCCGCACCGCAAGCGCATAGGGCAGGGCCTGTATCGGCGGGAAAACCCCGGTTTGGGTGGCGGGGGCGTGTCTTTGACTTGCCCCTGACCAGCCAGCAAGTGTATCAATAGAATTCAAAACAATATCTTTATGGGGTAAGCAGATGCGCCGCGTTGTTATTACAGGACTGGGAATGGTTACGCCGCTGGCATGCGGGGTGGAAGAAACTTGGGCCCGCCTGCTGGACGGGCAATCAGGTGCCGGGCCGATCACGCGCTTTGACGCCAGCCATCTGGGCACCACCTATGCCTGTGAAATCCCCCGTGGGGACGGCAGTGATGGCACCTTTAACCCCGACGACTGGATGGCCCCCAAGGAACAGCGCAAGGTTGATGATTTCATCCTTTATGGTGTGGCCGCAGCCGATCAGGCGGTTGCCGATGCGGGTTGGGCCCCGGATGACGAAGAAGAATTGCTGCGTACCGGTGTCATGATCGGGTCTGGCATTGGCGGTTTGCAGTCAATTGCGCAAACCGCGATTGTGCTAAAGGAACGTGGCCCGCGCCGGGTATCACCATTTTTCATCCCCGGTGCGCTGACCAATCTGATTTCCGGTCATGTCTCCATTCGGTACGGGTTCAAGGGTCCCAACCATGCGGTTGTGACCGCCTGTTCAACCGGGGCGCACGCCATTGGGGACGCCAGCCGTCTGATCATGTTCGGGGACGCCGATGTGATGGTTGCAGGGGGCGCAGAGGCGCCGATTTGTGAAATTGGCATTGCCGGGTTTAATGCCTGTAAGGCCCTGTCGACCAAGCGTGCCGATGACCCCAAGCGCGCATCACGCCCCTATGACGATGACCGGGATGGTTTTGTCATGGGCGAAGGGGCCGGGGTTGTGGTGTTGGAAGAATACGAACACGCAGTGGCCCGTGGCGCCAAAATTTACGCAGAAATCGTCGGTTATGGCCTGTCGGGGGATGCCTATCACATCACCGCCCCGGCCGAAGATGGCAACGGTGGCTATCGTTCCATGAAGGCCGCGATGGAGCGCGCAGGCCTGCAACCCAAGGACATTGATTATATCAACGCCCACGGCACATCGACCATGGCCGACACGATTGAACTGGGCGCGGTTGAGCGTTTGATGGGGGACGCGGCAAGTGGTGCCACCATGTCATCCACCAAGTCATCCATTGGCCATTTGTTGGGGGCCGCCGGCGCTGTTGAGGCAATATTTTGTGTGCTGGCGATCCGTGATCAGGTGGCCCCACCAACGATCAATCTGGATAACCCGGCGATTGAACCAAAGCTGGATCTGGCCGCAAATGCAAAACGGGAACGCAAAATTGATGTGGCCCTGTCCAATTCGTTTGGCTTTGGTGGCACCAATGCGTCGCTTATCATGAAAAAGGTGAACGGCTGATGTGGCGTCACATTGCGTCTAACGCCCTGTCACTGTTCATTGTCATCCTGATTGTGGTTGGGGGAATGATCGCCTGGGGTAAGACCCAATATTCACAGCCCGGCCCCTTGGCCGAAGCAATCTGCGTGCGGGTCAAAAGTGGGTCGAACATGTCGCGTGTATCCGAAGATCTGGGGGGGCGTGGCGCAATCACAAACCCGTCGATCTTTCGGGTCGGGGCGAACTATACCGAAAAAAGCGGACAGTTGAAGGCCGGTAGCTTTCTGGTGCCGGATGGCGCGTCGATGGCTGAAATTGTCGACATCGTAACCCGCGGCGGGGCCAGCACCTGTGGCACCGAAGTGGTTTACCGCATCGGGGTGAAACGCGCAGAACTGCGAGTGCGCGAACTTGACCCGGCCACAAACCGGTTTGTTGATGTTTTGTCATTTGATCCGTCTGAAGGCGCGGCGCCAGCGGGTTATACCAAAGTGCGCGCAGAGGCCGACACCCGATATCGCATTGCCCTGGCCGAAGGGGCAACAAGCTGGCAGATCATACAAGCCCTTGGGCAGGCCGATTTCCTAAGTGGCGGCGATGGTGGAACACCTGACGAAGGTACGCTGGCACCCGACAGTTATGAAGTGACCAGCGGCTCCACACGGGCCGACCTGTTGGGCCGGATGCAGGCCGCACAAATTGAACGGTTGGATGAGGCTTGGCAAAACCGCGATGCAGACCTGCCGATCAGCACCCCTGAAGAGGCGCTGATCCTGGCCTCAATCGTGGAAAAAGAAACTGGTCTGGCCACAGAACGCCCACAGGTCGCATCCGTCTTTGTGAACCGGTTGCGCAAGGGGATGTTGCTGCAAACGGACCCGACGGTGATCTATGGGGTGACCAATGGGCAGGGCGCACTGGGGCGGGGCCTGCGCCAAAGTGAACTGCGCAAACAAACCCCCTATAATACCTATGTGATTAAGGGCCTGCCGCCGACGCCAATTGCCAACCCGGGGGTTGACGCGATCAACGCAGCACTGCACCCGGCGGATACGGGTTATATTTTCTTTGTGGCCAACGGGACCGGGGGGCATGCCTTTGCCACCACACTGTCAGAGCACAATAGAAATGTAGCGGTGTGGCGCAAGATAGAAGCGGGCCAAAGCGGAAACTGACAGGTTGGAATTGGATATTTGGGCGAAAAAGAAGCCGGTTTCTTTTTCGCCTAAGTATCCCCCGAGCGGAGCGGAAATCGCCCGAAGGGCTGATGAACATGCACCGAAGGTGCCCGTTTTGTTAATGTTTTCGTAACCTTAGCGCGCGGTGGTGGCGCGCAACCTGAGGTTTAGGGATTGACTCTGCGAACGCTCGCAGGTATAAGTTTGATCAAGCTAGAAGAGGTGGGCAAGCAGCCCCGGGGTGACCCGGTGGCGGCTTTTTTCATTTTTGCTCGTGCGGGAAAGCATGAGAGGCAGATTTAACGAATGACATTAATAAAACCCGACGGTAACGACGGGGCCGCCCAGGATATTTTGCGGGCGGCAGCGCAGCATTTTGAAAACACATTAACAGCGTTTCAGAGATCAACAGACAAAATCATGTCCGGTGAGGACGCCCCGTCCCCCGAGTCAGAAAAACTGGCCCGGTTGTTTTCGGGTGCCACGCAGGTCCTTTTTAAAGAGAAGCAAAAAATTGAAGACAGCAACAGAAAAGATGCCGGTATCGTTTACGACTTTGCGCTCGACTTTGCGTCAGCGCGAGACGAGATCCGGGGCAGATTGGCTCGCATCCGCGACGCCGCAAATTCAGGAGACATTTCTGAATGAGCTAAGTCCGGGGGCGTTGCTTGCGCTGCCATATCTGTTTGAGTTTTGGGCGTTGGAACATCAACTGCCGCCCGAGGGTGATTGGCGCACATGGGTGATCATGGGGGGGCGCGGGGCTGGTAAGACCCGCGCCGGGGCCGAGTGGGTCCGCGCCCAGGTTGAGGGGGCTTTGCCAACTGATCCGGGGCGTGCGCGCCGTATTGCGCTGGTTGGGGAAACCATTGAGCAGGTGCGAGAGGTGATGGTGTTTGGTGAAAGCGGCATATTGGCCTGTTCACCGCCGGACCGACGGCCCCAGTGGCGCGCCACCCGCAAGTTACTGGAGTGGCCAAATGGTGCCACCGCACAGGTGTTTTCGGCCCATGAACCAGAGGGGTTACGGGGGCCGCAGTTTGACGGGGCCTGGGTGGATGAATTGGCCAAGTGGAAAAAGGCCGAAGGCACATGGGACATGTTGCAGTTCTGTCTGCGGCTGGGGGATGAACCGCGTGCGGTGGTGACAACAACGCCGCGCAATGTGGGGGTGTTGAAGTCAATATTGAAAAACCGTTCAACCGTGGTGACCCATGCGCCAACCGAGGCAAACCGCGCCCATTTGGCGGCGTCGTTTCTGGAGGAAGTCCGGGCGCGTTACGCAGGCACCCGATTGGGGCGTCAGGAACTGGATGGTGTGTTGTTGGAAGACACGCAGGGTGCCCTGTGGACATCAGGTGCCCTGGAAAGGGCGCGGGTTGAGGATGTGCCGGAATTTTCACGCATCGTGGTTGCGGTGGACCCGCCGGTGACCGGACATGCGGGGTCGGATGAATGTGGGATCGTGGTTGTTGGGGCGGTCACGGATGGCCCGCCGCAAAACTGGAAGGCGGTTGTGCTGGAGGATGCGACTGTTTCCGGGGCTTCGCCGCAGAAATGGGCCGAGGCGGCATTGGATGCCTTTGGGCGTCATGGGGCCGACCGGTTGGTGGCCGAGGTCAATCAGGGCGGTGATCTGGTGGAAACTGTGATCCGCCAGATTGACCCGTTGGTGGCCTATCGTGGCGTTCGGGCCAGTCGTGGCAAGGGCGCGCGCGCCGAGCCGGTGGCGGCCTTGTATGAGCAGGGCAGGGTTGGTCATGTGCGTGGCTTGGCAGAGCTGGAAGAGCCGATGTGTCAGATGACAGCGCGCGGATTTGAGGGGCGGGGGTCGCCCGACCGGGTGGATGCGCTGGTTTGGGCGCTGTTTGATTTGATGGTTGAACCTGCGGGTAAGTGGAGCCGCCCACAGATCAGGACGCTGGGTTAGGGTTTGAGATTGCGCCGCGCTTGCGCGCGTCGCGGGGCCTCCGGCGGGGATATTTTAGCAAAGATGAAATTGGGGAAAGTCGGGATCGGTGGATTTTGGCGATGTGAAGGAGTGTCTGGGACATGAAGTTGAACTTATTTGGGCGATCAGCGCCGGTGGCGGTGGAGCAAAAGGCGTCAGCCACGGGGCGGGTTATGGCCTGGGGCGGGTCCGGGCGGGTGGCCTGGAGTGCGCGCGATACGGTGACGTTGACCAAGGTTGGGTTTTTGGGCAATCCGGTTGGGTTTCGTTCGGTCAAACTGATTGCTGAGGCGGCGGCGGCCTTGCCGTTGGTTTTGCAGGACAGTGAGCGGCGTTATGATGTGCATCCGGTTTTGTCGCTGATTGGGCGGCCCAATGGGTTGCAGGGGCGCGCCGAGCTGTTTGAGGCGCTGTTTGGGCAGATATTACTGTCGGGTGATGGGTACCTTGAGGCGGTTGGTTCCGGGGACGGGGTGCCGGGGGAATTGCATGTGCTGCGTTCTGACCGGATGAGTCTGATCCCCGGTGCCGATGGTTGGCCGGTGGCCTATGAATATAATGCGGGCGGGCGAAAGCATCGGTTTGCAGTGGGCAGCGGTGTTTCACCGGTGTGCCATATCAAGGCGTTTCATCCGCAAGATGACCATTACGGGTTTTCGCCGATGCAGGCGGCGGCAAGTGCGGTGGATGTGCATAATGCGGCTTCGCGCTGGTCAAAGGCGTTGCTGGACAATGCGGCGCGCCCGTCGGGTGCCATTATTTATAAGGGGGCGGATGGTCAGGCAAGCATGTCATCGGATCAGTACGACCGCCTGTTGTCGGAAATGGAGTCCCACCATCAGGGCGCGCGTAATGCCGGGCGGCCGATGTTGCTGGAGGGTGGTTTGGACTGGAAGCCAATGGGGTTCAGCCCGTCGGATATGGAGTTTCAGAAAACCAAGGAAGCATCAGCGCGCGAAATTGCGTTGGCCTTTGGGGTGCCGCCGATGTTGCTGGGCATACCGGGGGATGCGACATTTTCCAATTATCAGGAAGCAAATCGTGCATTTTACCGGCTGACGGTTTTGCCGATGGCCACGCGGGTGACGGCGGCCGTGTCACACTGGTTGTCGGAATTTCTGGGGGCGGAAGTGTCATTGCGCCCTGATCTTGACCAGGTTCCGGCCCTGTCGGGGGAACGTGACAACCAGTGGCGCCGGGTCAGTGATGCGAGTTTTCTGAGCGACAGCGAAAAGCGCGCGTTGCTGGGATTGCCGAAACTAAGTGAAGACGAAAGTGAAAGGGGCTGAGATGCAAGGGTTTGATAACGGGGCACCAGAGCAAAAATTCGCCCGGTTGGGTGAAGGTTTAAGTGTGACCGATGGCACCACCATTGAGGGTTATGCCAGCTATTTTGGCAAGGCTGATAAGGGTGGTGATGTGGTGCTGCAGGGGGCTTATGGGGCGTCCCTTAAGGTGCTGGCCAGTGCTGGGCGGCGGGTGAAAATGCTGTGGCAGCATGATCCGGCCCAGCCCATTGGTATCTGGGATGAGGTGCGAGAGGACGAGCGCGGCCTGTATGTTAAGGGCCGTCTGCTGAGCGACGTTGCAAAGGGGCGCGAGGCGGTGGCGTTGATTGGGGCGGGGGCGATTGACGGTTTGTCGATCGGCTATCGCACGGTGCGCGCCCAAAAGAATGACAAGGGCCAGCGGCTGTTGTCTGAGCTGGAGCTTTGGGAGGTGTCACTGGTGACTTTTCCGATGCTGCAGGACGCGCGGGTCGGCGCCAAGGGGGATACCCCGGCTGGCGGCGAGATGCGTGAATTGGCTGCAATCTTTGAGGGTGCAACCAAACTGCTGGCCTGTGACTGAGCCAGAACGACCAACTTAAATGAACAGGATTGTTTGATGAGCAAAACCGAGACGAAGTCCCGGGCCGGCGCAGCTGTGCCTGATGGCCTGTCCCCGGTCGATGAGGTGAAAACCGCAATGGCTGGATTTATGGGCGAAATCAATAACTTTCAGAAAGATGTGAAAATGAAGATGCAACAACAGGAAGAGCGAATGAGCATGCTGGACAAAAAATCTGTTTCCCGGGGTCGCCCGGTTCTGAGTGCGGCGGCGGATGCCGAGGCACCCCACCAAAAGGCGTTTGAATCATATGTGCGCTGTGGCGACGATGATGCGCTGCGTGGGTTGGACCTGGAAGGTAAGGCCATGTCGACCACGGTAGCGGCCGATGGTGGTTATCTGGTGGATCCGGAAACATCGGCGACGATCAAATCTGTGCTGAAATCCACCGCGTCCCTGCGTCAGGTGGCCAGCGTCGTCAACGTTGAGGCCACGTCATATGACGTGCTGATTGATCACACAGACATCGGGTCTGGCTGGGCCAGCGAAGTTGCGGCCACCAGCGAAACCGGCACGCCGACCCTTGAGCGGATTTCAATCCCGCTGCATGAATTGTCGGCCCTGCCAAAGGCAAGTCAGCGCCTGTTGGATGACAGTGCGTTTGACATCGAGGGCTGGCTGGCGGGCCGGATTGCCGACAAGTTTGCCCGCGCTGAGGCAAGTGCATTTGTCAGCGGTGATGGCATCGACAAGCCCACGGGTTTTCTGACGCAAACGCTGGTTGATGACAGTGCCTGGGCCTGGGGTTCGCTTGGCTATATCCCGACAGGTGTTGATGGTGATCTTGGCTCGGCTGATCGGATTGTGGAAGTGGTTTATGCGCTGGGTGCGCAGTACCGCGCCAATGCAACGTTTGTGATGAATTCCAAGACGGCAGGCAATGTTCGCAAGCTGAAAGACGCAGACGGTCGGTTCCTGTGGTCTGATGGTCTGGCGGCGGGTGAGCCTGCACGTCTGATGGGGTATCCGGTGCTGATTGCCGAAGATATGCCTGATACAGACAGTTTTGGCGCGGCGATTGCCTTTGGTGATTTTGAAGCCGGTTATACCATTGCCGAGCGCCCGGATCTGCGCATTCTGCGTGATCCGTTCTCTGCCAAGCCAAACGTGTTGTTTTACGCAACCAAACGTGTGGGCGGCGATGTCAGTGATTTTAACGCGATCAAACTGCTGAAATTCTCGATTTCCTAACCGGATATCGTGAATGACCGGTTCGCCCCATTGGGGTGGGCCGGTTTGGTGGGCGCGCGCCGCTAAGGCCCGTGTTTTCTAGCTGTTTCCCCTCCGTCCGAGTGACGCGGGTGGCGCGCGCCCATTTTCTGTCAGGCTGTGCCCAGTGGGTATTTGCCAACCAGAGGGGCAATTTTTCGGAGACCGTATATGATGTTAGTCGAGCAGACCTCTGTGCCGGGTGCGGCGCTGCCGGTTGCGCAGTTCAAGGACCATTTGCAGTTGGGAACCGGGTTTGCCGGCGACACGTTGCAGGATCCGGTACTGGAAAATTACCTGCGATCTGCCATTGCGGCGATTGAGGCGCGCACTGGTAAAGTATTGATTTCCAAGTCTTATACGTGGACGTTGACCGCGTGGCGCGAGGCCTGTCGTCAGGCGCTGCCGCTCGCACCTGCGTCCAGTATTGATGTGTTGCGGATCCTTGACCGTTTGGGCGTTGCGACGGTGATTGACCCGTCGCTTTACCGTCTTGAGGTGGACATGCATCGCCCGGCCATTTGGGGTGCGGCGGGCAGTTTGGCCGTGATCCCACTGTATGGCACGGCTGAAATAGATTTTACCGCCGGGTTTGGGGCCGCGTGGGGCGATGTGCCCGAAGACCTGGCGCTGGCGGTGTTTTTGCTGGCGACCTTTTACTATGAAAACCGGAATGGCGCCGGGGGGCAGGGTGTGCCTGCGTCTGTGTCGTCATTGATCCAGCGGTATCGCAATGTGCGCATTCTGGGGGGGGGTGCCACATGATCCGGCCTGTGCAGTTGAACCGCAAGCTGGTTCTGGAAGACCCGGTGCGCGTGTCTGACGGGGCCGGGGGGCACAGTGAGGTCTGGACCCCGATCGGCACCCTGTGGGCATCCGTCAAGGCGGGCAGTGGGCGTGAATATCGCCAGCAGTTTGTGACCGTGTCCAAGGTCACATACCGGATTGTCGTTCGCGCCAGCCCGGACGGTGCGCCGTCACGGCCAAAACCAGACCAGAGATTTCGTGATGGCAACAGGGTTTTTCGCATTCTTGCGGTGTCTGAATATGACCCGCAGGCGCGTTTTTTGACCTGTCACGCAAGGGAAGAGGTGTTGGCATGAGCTATGGAATGGCGGCGGCCTTGCAGGCGGCAGTATTTGCGCAATTGCAGGGGGATGCGGTTTTGGCCGGGTTGGTGGGCAGCGACATTTTTGATGCCGCACCACCCGGCGCAGTGCCGCCGATTTATGTCAGCCTTGGGCCGGAAGATGTGCGCCAGCGCTCAGACCAAAGTGGTGACGGGGCATTGCATGAATTCACCGTTAGCATTGTGTCACAGGCGGCCGGGTTTCGCAGCGCCAAAGATGCGGCGGCGGCGGTGTCAGATGCGTTGATAGATGCGCCGTTGATATTGGCGCGCGGGCGGCTGGTTTACCTGAATTTTCTGCGGGCCAAGGCAAGTCGGGTTCAGGTTGGCGATGTGCGCCGGATTGATTTGCGCTTTGCGGCGCGCCTTGAAGATAACTGATTAATTTTCCAATTAGGAGTAAGCGATATGGGTGCCCAAAACGGCAAGGACCTATTGATAAAAATCGACATGACCGGGGCCGGTATGTTTGACACGTTTGCGGGTCTGCGGGCCACGCGGATTTCACTGAACGCGGAAAGTGTGGATGTGACCAGTCTGGAAAGCCAGGGGGGCTGGCGTGAATTGCTGGGCGGATCGGGCGTAAAAAGCGCGTCAGTTTCCGGGTCTGGTGTGTTCAAGGACCACGTCACGGATGAACGGGCACGCCAGATTTTCTTTGACGGTCAGGTGCCGGTATTTCAGGTGATTGTACCCGATTTTGGCATTCTTGAAGGGGCGTTCCAGATCACCGCGATCGAATATGCCGGCAG
>DAOURA010000159.1 GCA_030625325.1 Marinosulfonomonas sp. | reverse complement strand
TTCGTCGCCAAAAACATGGGGGTGGCGGGCAACCATTTTGTCTGACACCCGGTTGACGATACTGTCAAAGTCAAAATGCCCGGCCTCAGCCCCGATCTGGGCGTGATAGACGGTTTGCAACAGCAAATCCCCCAACTCACCCTCCAGCTCGGGCCAGTTTTCCTGTTCAATTGCGTCGGCGACTTCATATGCCTCTTCTATGGTGTAGGGCGCGATGGTCGAAAAATCCTGGACAATGTCCCAGGGACAGCCCGTGTCCGGGTTGCGCAGGCGGCGCATAATTTCCAGCAGGCGCGCCATACCGCCCTGTGGGTCATGAATTATTGCATCATTTGATTTGGTCATTGCTCAGATCCCGGCTTTGGTGAAAGCTGTGCCCGTTATCCAAGAACCAGAAAGATCTGTCCACATGCCAGTTATCAATCGTATTGCGGATTTCGCCAGCGACATGAAAGAATGGCGTCAATGGATCCATATGCACCCTGAGCTACAGTTTGACTGCCATCAGACGGCGGCTTTCGTGGTTGAACGGCTAAAGGAATTCGGGGTTGATGAAATCCACGAAGGCATCGCCACCAGTGGCGTGGTCGCGATTCTCAATGGGCAGGGCGAGGGGCCGACAATTGGCCTGCGCGCCGATATGGACGCACTTGCCATGCAGGAAACTACGGGGGCGGATTATGCCTCGGCCATAGATGGCAGAATGCACGCCTGCGGCCATGACGGGCACACCACGATGTTGCTGGGGGCGGCGCGCTATCTGGCGGAAACCCGGCGGTTCCGGGGGCGGGTGGCGCTAATCTTTCAGCCCGCAGAAGAAGGTGGCGGTGGCGCACAGGTCATGGTGCAGAACGGGATTATGGAACGCTTTGACATCAAATCGGTCTTGCCATGCACAATTCGCCCGGTGTGCCCGAGGGGCATATTCACAGTGCGCCGGGGCCGATCATGGCGGCGGTAGACACGTTTGAAATCCATATCAATGGTCAGGGTGGCCACGGCGCCATGCCCCACCTGACCAAAGACCCGGTCATGGCGGCCGTGGCGATGGTTCAGTCGGTCCAGACCATCGTCAGCCGAAATGCCTATTCAATGGACGAACTGGTGGTGTCTGTGACCCAGATCCACACCGGTACGGCCGACAACGTCATCCCCGATACCGCCTATATTTGCGGAACCGTGCGCACCTTTGATCGTGACGTTCAGGTAATGGTTCAAACCCGCCTAAAGGAAATCGTTGACGGTAGTGCCGCCGCCTTTCAGGTCCGGGCTGAACTGGATTATGAAATCGGCTATCCGGCCACGGTGAATGCACCCGATGAAACCGCCTTTGCGCTGGATGTGGCGCGCGAGGTCGCCGGTGACAACGGGGTTGATCCGAACTCAGTACGCCACATGGGGGCCGAAGATTTCTCCTATATGCTGGAAAGAAGGCCCGGAACCTACCTGTTTTTGGGGCAGGGTGACACCGCATCGGTTCACCACCCGGCCTATGATTTCAACGACAACATCGCCCCGGTTGGTGCGTCTTTCTTTGCCCGCCTGGTTGAAAAATCAGCGCCCCTGTGACTTTCTTCTGTTTTTAAATATCCTCGGGGGTCCGGGGGCAGACAGCCCCCGGCTCCTCCACATCATAGAAAGCCAGACAAATGGCCCTGAAAGATGCCCAGACTGATGTAGATGCCGCCTTTACGCGCCCGGACGACAGGCGCCTGTCCTTTGAAAACGCCTTTGGCGGGGCCACGTCATTTTTGCGCCGCCGCTACACCAAGGACCTTACCGGTGTTGACCTAGCGATCACCGGCATCCCGTTTGATCAGGCCGTTACCAACCGCCCCGGCACCCGCCTTGGCCCGCGCGCCATCCGAGATGCCTCAACCCTGCAGCCCTGTGATCCACCCTATGGCTGGGGCTATAACCCACTATGCGAATTTTCGATCATTGATTACGGTGATCTGGCGTTTGACTATGCCCGCGTGGCTGACTTTCCCGATGCGCTGTTTCACCATATTCAAAAAATCATTGCCCGCGATGTTGGCACGATATGCTTGGGGGGGGATCACTATATCACCCTGCCAATCCTGCGCGCCTACGCCGAAAAATTCGGCCCCCTGTCGCTGATCCAGTTTGATGCCCACACCGACACCTGGGCGGATGATGACATGGACAGGATCGACCATGGCACCATGTTATATAAGGCCGTCAAACTGGGGCTGGTTGACCCAAAACGTTCGGTTCAGGTGGGCATTCGCACTGAAAACCCCAATACCATGGGGTTTAACATTATTGATGCGCGTGAGGTCCATGAAACAGGGGCGGTGGCGGTGGCTGGTAAAATCCGTGACATTGTTGGTGATCACCCAACCTATCTGACCTTTGATATTGACGGGCTGGACCCGGCCTTTGCACCGGGCACCGGCACGCCGGTCTGGGGTGGGCTGGCCAGTTGGCAGGCGGCGGCAATTTTGCGCGATATTGCCGGTATCAATCTGGTTGGGGGTGACGTGGTGGAAGTGTCACCACCATATGACACCACTGGTGCCACGGCGATTGCCGGGGCCCATGTGGCAATGGAATTGTTGTGCCTTTATCTTTGGAACAGGCGGGCGGGGGCATGAAAATCATGTTTTGGATCATCGCCCTTGTTGTGGTGTTTGCGGTCTGGGTGCGGGTGGTGCCAACGCCGACCGCGCGCTGGCATGTTGACCCGGCCAGTGCCAAGTCACCGGGCGTGGGTGGGTATCGCCGTGACCTGAGCCTGGGCATTTCTGTTGCAGACGCCCTGACGGCGATTGACCGGGTTGCCCTGGCGACACCACGCACCAAGGTTTTTGCCGGCTCCGTGGTCCAGGGGCGCATCACTTATGTAACCCGCTCGCGGCTGTGGGGGTTTCCTGATTACACCACTATCAGCGCGCAGACCGAAGGTGAACAAACCCGGCTAACCATCTTAGGACGCCTGCGTTTTGGCGTTGGTGACGGTGGCGTTAACCGGGCGCGAATAAAACAGTGGTTACAGGTTGTTTCGCCCAGCCCTTGACCCGACCCCCGCCAACGGGCAACAGGCGCATATGGTACCTTTTGATAAACTTCGACAAATCACCGAACGCTTTGAATTCCTTGAGGCCAGCATGGCCACAGGCACAGGCGACATTGCGGCCCTGAGTAAGGAATATTCCGACCTGCGCCCGGTGGTTGCCGAAATCGCCGAATATCGCCGGATTTTGGATGATATCGCTGAGGCCGAAGAAATGGCCAAAGACCCGGAAATGAAGGCACTGGCAGACGAAGAACTGCCCGCCCTGAACGCCCGCCTTCCAGAAGTTGAACATAATCTGCAAATCGCCCTGCTGCCCAAAGACGCAGCCGACGCGCGCCCCGCCATCATAGAAATCCGCCCCGGCACAGGGGGGGATGAGGCCGCATTATTCGCCGGTGATCTGTTGCGCATGTATCAGCGTTACTGTGAAAATCAGGGCTGGCAGTTTAACATTGTGCAGGAAAGTCAGAGCGAACTTGGCGGCATCAAAGAAGTTATTGCCAACGTCAAAGGCGACGGCGTGTTTGCCCGGCTGAAATACGAAAGCGGCGTGCACCGGGTACAGCGCGTGCCCGAAACCGAAAGCGGCGGGCGCATTCATACATCTGCCGCCACGGTTGCGGTTCTGCCCGAGGCCCAGTCGGTCGATATCGATATCCCGGCCAAAGACATCCGCATTGATACCATGCGTGCCAGCGGGGCAGGTGGCCAGCACGTGAACACCACAGATTCGGCCGTGCGCATCACCCACATGCCAAGCGGTATTGTGGTGACGTCTTCTGAAAAGTCCCAGCATCGCAACCGCGAAATCGCGATGGAAGTTCTGCGCGCCCGTCTTTATGACGCCGAGCGCCAGCGCCAGCACGATGAACGTTCCGATACCCGCAAAAGTCAGGTTGGATCTGGCGATCGGTCCGAACGTATTCGCACCTATAATTTTCCGCAGGGCCGGATAAGTGACCACCGTATCAACCTGACCCTATATAAGCTGGATCAGGTGATGGGCGGCGATCTGAACGAAATAATTGATGCTTTGGCGGCGGATGATCAGGCCACGATGCTGGCCGAACTGGGTGTATGACCAAGGGTGATATAGCCACAGACCCGATGGCCTGGGCGCAGGTCTTGCGCCGGTCTGTTCGGGAATTGTCTGATGCCGGTGTGCCCGGCGCAATGCGCGACGCCCGTCTGTTGCTGGCCCATGTGCTGGGGGTTGCCCGTGACCGTGTGACGTTGATTTTACCGGACCCGGCACAACCCGACGATGTTGCCAAATTCAAGGCCCTGATCACCCGGCGTTGCGGGCGTGAACCGGTGTCGCATATTCTGGGCACGCGGGAATTTTATGGCCGGGAATTCGCGGTGTCGGCGGATGTTCTTGACCCGCGCCCGGACACTGAAACCCTGATTGATGTGGCGCTGAAAGGCGCATTTTTACGGGTGCTTGATCTGGGCACCGGGTCGGGGTGCATTTTGCTGACCCTGTTGGCGGAAAACCCGGATGCTGTGGGTGTCGGAAGTGATTTGTCAGAACCAGCCCTGAACATGGCCCGCCAGAATGGTAAGGCCCTTGGGGCAGGCGAACGCTGCCGTTTCATAAACTCAGACTGGTTTGGCAATGTTGAAGGACAGTTTGATCTGATCGTATCCAACCCGCCCTATATCACGGCCAATGAAATGGCCGCGCTGGAACCCGAGGTTTTGCGGTTTGAGCCACACATGGCCCTTAGTCCGGGCGGCGATGGCTTGGGCGCCTATCGCGCAATCACTGGCGGGGTTATGGGGCATCTGTCGCCGGGCGGGCGTTTGGTGGTTGAAATTGGCCCCGCGCAGGGGCAGGCCGTAACGGGATTATTTCACAATGCCGGTTTGCAAAACGTGAAAACCATTCCCGACATTGATGGGCGTGACCGGGTGGTTATTGGCAGCCGTCCATAGGACAACAAAGGCT
>DAOURA010000030.1 GCA_030625325.1 Marinosulfonomonas sp. | reverse complement strand
CGTCTGGTCCCAGTCGGGATCAGTAAACAGGTCATGGGGGGCGCCTGTGCGGCTGTCAAAATTACGGTAGGTTTCATCAAGCAACAGGGCAATGCCCCGTGATTTGGCCAGTTCATAAAAGGCGCGCACCAGTGCGGGCGGGTACTCAACCCCGGCTGGGTTGTTTGGGGTGACCAGAACAATGGCGCGGGTTGCGGGGGTGATCAGCTTTGCTGCATCCGCAGGATCGGGCAGCAGATCATCACCTGTCGGCAAGGAAACTGTTCTGACCCCTTGCATGTCAAGATGCATTTTATGATTGAAATACCAAGGGGTTGGCAGGATTACTTCATCCCCCTGTCCGGCGATTGTGGTCATCACAGATGTAAACGCCTGATTGCACCCGGATGTGATTGCAACCTGTTGGGGCGCGATGTTGCCGCCATAAGCCAGCGACCACTGATCCGCGATTTCCTGACGCAAATCCGGCAAGCCCAGAACAGGCCCATAAAGATGCGCGGCGGTGTCGTTCAGCGCAACATCCGCAATGGCCTGACGCAAGGCATCTGGTGGCGGCTCCATCGGGGCCGCCTGAGAAACATTCAAAAGCGGGCGTTCCGGGGGAAAGCTGACACCGTCAATCCAGCGGCGTGCCTCCATCACCGGTGGGGCGCTGGCGCCGGCCACGTTTGGGTTGATCGGTGTTGTCATGTCTTGCCTGAATTTAGTTTTTGGGCCTCCGGCGGGGATATTTTCACCAATTCGAATTGGCCATAAATATCCCCGCCGGAGGCATGAAACTTAGTCGGTACCGCGGTAGGGTTCCACGTATTGCAGCGCCATGTCCCATGGAAAGAATATCCAGGTGTCCTGGCTGACCTCGGTGATAAAGGTTTCCACCATTGGGCGGCCCTTGGGCTTGGCATAGACGGTTGCAATATGGGCCTTGGGCATCGTGGCTTTGACCACTTCCAGTGTGCGCCCGGTATCCACCAGATCATCAATCACCAGCACGCCGGTACCATCCCCCACCACGCCCTTGTCAGGGGCTTTTATGACCCTTGGTTCTGACTGTGTTTGGTGGCTGTAGGATTTTACGCTGATGGTGTCGACCATGCGGATATCCAGTTCGCGCGCCACGATCATCGCCGGGGCCATGCCACCACGGGTGATGGCCACCACGGCCTTCCACGCGCCATCCTCGGGGCCTTTGCCGTCAAGGCGCCAGGCCAGCGCACGGCTGTCGCGGTGCAGTTGGTCCCAACTGACGTGGAAACCTTTTTCATGGGGAAGGCGTTCAGTCATGTTTTTTTCCTGTTGTAATATCGGGGGCATCCACGGCCTTCATGCCAACCACGTGATAGCCCGCGTCCACATGCAGAACTTCGCCGGTGACGCCAGAACTGAGGTCTGACAATAGATACAGGGCCGAACCACCCACATCATCAATCGTTACATTGCGCCGTAATGGCGAATTATATTCGTTCCACTTCATAATATAGCGGAAATCCCCGATGCCTGAGGCCGCCAGCGTTTTGATAGGGCCCGCTGAAATGGCGTTGCATCGGATACCGTCCTTGCCCAGATCTTCCGCCATATAGCGAACAGATGCCTCCAGTGCGGCCTTGGCCAACCCCATGACGTTATAGTGGGGCATGATCTTTTCGGCACCATAATAGGTAAGGGTCAAAAGCGATCCACCCGGGTTCATCATTGCCGCCGCGCGCTGACACACGGCCGTGAAGGAATAGACCGATATATCCATTGTCATGTTGAAGTTGTCGCGGCTGGTATCGATATAGCGACCCCGAAGTTCATTTTTATCTGAAAAGCCAATCGCATGCACGACAAAGTCAATGCTGCCCCATTCTTCCTTTAGGCGATCAAACAGCGCATCCATTGACGCCATATCTGTGACATCACATTCGATGACCAAATCTGACCCCAGCTTTTGTGCCAGCGGATCAACCCGTTTTTTCAGTTGTTCGCCCTGATAGGAAAATGCCAGTTCTGCGCCTGCATCGGCGCAGGCGGTTGCAATCCCCCACGCGATTGAGCGTTCATTGGCGAGCCCCATAATTAGCCCACGCTTGCCGGCCATTAGTTTTGTTGACATGTGTTCACCCCAAAGTGCCTGTTGTCTGTTCGAAAACGTTTAGGGTAAACATTCGCGCGCATCAAGAAGAAGGGCACAAAGTCGGGTTGCAGTGGCGCGCGCCCGGCGTAAGGTGGCGCGGACAAAGGAGGCAAAGCATGGCCGATCGCAAAGGGATTTTTGCCGGGGAAAACCCGTTTGAAATTGCCCGCCAGTGGCTGGCAGAGGCAACGGGTGTTGAAAAAAACGACCCAAATGCGGTTTCACTGGCAACGGTGGACGATCAGGGTATGCCCAATGTCCGCATTGTTCTGGTAAAGTCGATCGATGATCAGGGCCTTGTTTTTTATACCAACTATAATAGTCAAAAGGGCCGTGAAATCATCAAAGCGGGAAAGGTGGCCCTGTGTTTTCACTGGAAATCCCTTGAACGCCAGATACGCGTGCGCGGCGTGATTGCCAAAACGCCGCCTGAAATATCAGACGCTTATTATACGTCACGTGACTTGGGCAGCAGGATAGGGGCCTGGGCGTCGCGCCAGTCTGAGCCGCTGATTACCAAGTCTGATCTGGTGAAAACGGTGGCAAAAGAACAAGCAAAACAAGGGTTAAACCCCAAACGGCCCGACCATTGGGGGGGATTTCGCATTACCCCGGTTGAGTTCGAATTCTGGGCGGCAGGCCGATTTCGGTTGCACGACAGGTTCCGCTGGCGGCGGAGCAATGAAACGGCACCATGGGAAATTACACGCCTAAATCCGTGACATTCGGGCACCGCGAAGCGTCAACATCTGCTAATGTGAGAATATATTCCTTGAACCGATGCTATTGTTCGGCCCATAGCTAAATGCGGGGGATGACACAAGTAATTTTGGTGTGAAATTATATGGACGAAACTAAGGATGAAGGCCGCAGGGTTTATGGCCGGGTAAAATGGTTTGATCCCGTTAAGGGGTTTGGATTTGTTGTCGCTGGTGAAGGTGATCCAGATATTTTGTTGCATGCGAATGTGTTGCGAAATTTTGGGCAGAGTTCAGTCGCTGACAATGCCGGAATTGATCTGACTATTCAGGAAACTGATCGCGGTGTTCAGGCGCTTGAGGTCCATTTAATAGAGCCCCCGAAAAATACTGACACCCCGGGATTAGACGATCTTGCTGAATTGGGTGGCGATACGGATGCCGACATTCCGCTGGAACCGGCGCGGGTCAAGTGGTTTGATAAATCTAAGGGATTTGGATTTGCCAACGTGTTTGGTCGGGACGAAGACGTTTTTGTGCATGTAGAAATATTGCGCAGGTGTGGCCTTGCGGATCTTCAGCCGGGCGAAGCAATTGGCCTGAAGGTGGTTGATGGCAAGCGGGGGCGCATGGCATCCTCGGTCACATCATGGGATTCGGCGCCAAAACTTTGAAAAACCTTACATTTGCGATTGTCTGGGCTTCGCTTGTCTTTGGTGGGCAGGCCAGTGCGGCCGCCTGTGATCCGGGGTCGGTCAGTTTACGGGGCGATTGGGGGCAGGCGCGGTTTTCGGTGGAAGTTGCCGATGATCCGGCCGAGCGGTCCCAGGGTTTAATGAACCGCGAAAAAATGCCTGCCATGGCCGGTATGTTGTTTGTTTATGACCATGCACAACCGGTTTCGTTCTGGATGAAAAATACACTGATTCCCCTTGATATGATATTTGTGGATGAAACCGGCTTGGTGAAAGCAATTCACGAAAATGCGGTGCCGCTGGACACAACACCGATTCCCGGCGGGGACGGGGTGAAATTTGTGCTGGAAATCAACGGTGGCATGGCCGCCGCGATGGGAATTGTGCCCGCAAGTCAGTTATCACACCCACAAATCGACCAGAAAATTGCGATCTGGCCCTGTGAGGTGCAGTAACCTCTTTTCAAGCGGTGAAACACTATATATGGAATGCCTCGTCGGGGCGTAGCGCAGCCTGGTAGCGCATCTGTTTTGGGAACAGAGGGTCGGGAGTTCGAATCTCTCCGCCCCGACCACTTAAAAGGCCAGACCACCAGACGGCCTTTGAAAAATACGAATCTTTGCCAATATTTTTAAATGTACCTGACCGCCTGACGGCGTTGTCCCGTGATTGTTCTGTGTGGCTGTTAGCGCAAAACCTTTATTTTTACGATTCGTAAAACTGATCAGGATCGACCTGTGTGTTCCTAAAATGTCGGGGTGCGCATGGGCGGGCGGGTTTTTACCTGCCTGTGGATAACTTCATTCGTTTGATGAGCAGACCCAGCTAAAACTGCTGTTCATAAGCTAAATTCTGGCTGCCGGTCGCTGTGCGGCCTGAGGATGAATCAAAGGTTGATCGTACCGCGCATTTGCAGGTGAACGGGTCAATAGAAAAATCTCTCTAAAATTAAAATAATTCCGTTGACCAGACCCGTCTTCCTACGCCAAGTTGTGGGGACTGAACTGATGACCACTAGATTTAGTGGTTGGGTGGCGGGAAAACGAATTGAACCAAATATTGTCTGATCCCCTGCTTTGGGGAAAGATTATCGCAGGGCACACGTTGCTTTGTGGGATGTTTCATTTACTTTACCTTGCCAGAGTTTGGCGGCAAACCGGCGTTACCTGCGTTAAGACAGGCGCGCTTATACGAACGAAAAGTTACGGGGCACGTTTTACAAAATGAAGATTGAACGCAAGTTTACCAAGGCAGGCAAAGACGCATACGCAGCGTTGGAGTTCACATCCACAACATCAGAAATCCGCAACCCCGACGGCACGATCGTGTTTCGTCTTGAGGGTATGGAAGTTCCCACCAGCTGGTCACAGGTTGCCAGCGATGTGATCGCACAGAAATATTTCCGCAAGGCCGGTGTGCCGGCCCGCCTTAAGCCGCTTAAGGAAAAAGGTGTTCCTGAATTCCTGTGGCGCCATGTGCCCGATGAGGCCGCATTGGCAAAGCTGCCCAAGGCCGAACGCCTTGGCGGGGAAATCAGTGCCAAGCAGGTTTTCGACCGTCTGGCCGGGGCCTGGACCTATTGGGGCTGGAAGGGTGGCTATTTCACCACCGAGGGCGACGCGCGCGCCTATTTTGACGAAATGCGCTATATGCTGGCAACACAGCGCGCCGCCCCCAACAGCCCGCAGTGGTTTAACACCGGCCTGCACTGGGCCTATGGTATCGATGGACCGGGGCAGGGGCATTATTACGTAGATCACGAATCGGGCGAACTGACCCGTTCGACCAGCGCCTATGAACACCCACAGCCCCACGCCTGTTTTATTCAGTCGGTCAAGGATGATCTGGTGTCAGAGGGCGGCATCATGGACCTGTGGGTGCGCGAAGCACGCCTGTTCAAATATGGCTCAGGTACGGGTACGAATTTCAGTTCCCTGCGCGGTGCGGGCGAAAACCTGTCGGGGGGCGGCAATTCGTCTGGCCTGATGGGGTTCTTGCGCATTGGTGACCGGGCGGCTGGTGCGATTAAATCCGGTGGTACAACACGGCGCGCCGCCAAGATGGTGATTTGCGACATGGATCACCCGGATGTTGAAGCATTTGTAAACTGGAAAGTAATCGAAGAACAAAAGGTTGCAAGTCTTGTGGCCGGTTCCAAGATGCACGAACTGCAACTGAATGAAATATTCAGTGCAATCCGTAACTGGGACGGCAGCAGCGAAGACGCGGTTGATCCGGGCAAAAACCCCAGCCTGAAAACCGCGATCCGTGCGGCCAAAAAGGTGGCGATCCCGGAAACATACGTCAAACGCGTGCTGGATTATGCGCGTCAGGGCTATTCATCAATTGAATTCCCGACCTACGACACCGACTGGGATTCTGAGGCCTATTCGTCCGTGTCAGGGCAGAATTCCAACAACTCGGTTCGGGTAACAGACGCCTACCTGAAGGCGGTGCGTGATGATGCGGACTGGGAACTGGTGCGCCGCACCGATGGTGAGGTCGCCAAGACCGTAAAGGCGCGCGATTTGTGGGAACAGGTTGGCCATGCCGCATGGGCCTGCGCCGATCCGGGCATTCAGTACCACGATACGGTCAACGCCTGGCACACCTGCCCGGAAGACGGGGAAATTCGTGGTTCCAACCCCTGTTCGGAATATATGTTTCTGGATGATACGGCCTGTAATCTGGCGTCAATGAACCTGCTGACATTTCTTGAAAACGGGGAATTTCAGGCAGAGGATTACATGCACGCCACGCGTCTGTGGACGCTGACGCTGGAAATCAGCGTGACGATGGCACAGTTCCCGTCCAAAGAAATTGCACAACTGTCCTATGATTTCCGCACCCTTGGGCTGGGGTATGCCAACATCGGCGGGTTGCTGATGAACATGGGCTTTGGCTATGATTCAATTGAAGGCCGGGCCCTTTGTGGGGCGCTGACTGCAATTATGACCGGGGTGGCATACACCACATCCGCAGAAGTGGCCGCAGAATTGGGCACTTTTGCGGGCTATGACCGCAATTCCAAGCATATGCTGCGGGTTATCAAAAACCACCGCAACGCGGCCTATGGCAAGACAAGCGGTTATCAAAAACTGGCGATCAAGCCGGTTGCGCTGGATCACGCCAACTGTCCGCAGGACAACCTTATCGGTCTGGCAACGGCAGTTTGGGACGAGGCACTGGAACTGGGCGAAAAGCACGGGTTCAGAAATGCCCAGACCACGGTGATTGCGCCCACAGGCACCATTGGGCTGGTGATGGATTGCGACACCACAGGGATTGAACCTGATTTTGCGCTGGTAAAGTTCAAGAAACTGGCCGGTGGCGGGTATTTCAAAATTATCAACCGTTCGGTTCCGTCGGCCCTGGAAGGGCTGGGGTATTCGTCGTCCCAGATCGAAGAAATCATTTCCTATGCTGTGGGTCACGCCACCCTTGGCAACGCACCGGGTATCAACCACACCACACTGGTTGGGCATGGCTTTGGTCAGGCAGAGATCGACAAGATCGAAGCCGCACTGCCAAGCGCGTTTGACATCAAGTTCGTCTTTAACCAGTGGACCCTTGGCGAAGACTTCTGCACCAAGACCCTTGGGATACCGGCAGAAAAGCTAAACGATCCAACGTTTGATCTGCTTAAGCATCTGGGTTTTTCCCGGTCTGAGGTTAGTGCGGCCAATGACCATGTTTGTGGCACCATGACACTGGAAGGCGCGCCCCACCTAAGTGTTGACCACTATAGTGTCTTTGATTGCGCCAATACCTGCGGCAAGCGCGGCAAGCGATTCTTGTCGGTGGAAAGCCACATCACCATGATGGCGGCAGCCCAGTCGTTTATTTCGGGCGCGATTTCCAAGACCATCAACATGCAAAACGACGCCACAATCGAAGATTGTCAGGCCGCGTATGAACTAAGCTGGTCCTTGGGGATCAAGGCGAATGCCCTCTATCGTGATGGTTCCAAGCTGTCGCAACCGCTGGCCTCGGCGCTGATCGAAGATGACGACGAAGCAATGGAAATTCTGGAAAGCGGATCAACCCAGGAAAAGGTTGCCGTGCTGGCAGAAAAGATCGTTGAAAAGGTTGTTATCAAGGAAATCATCAAAAGCCACCGTGAAAAGCTGCCCGGTCGTCGTAAGGGGTATACCCAAAAGGCGGTTGTCGGCGGGCATAAGGTTTACCTGCGCACCGGCGAATATGAAGACGGTAATCTGGGCGAAATTTTCATCGACATGCACAAGGAAGGTGCGGGTTTCCGCGCCATGATGAACAACTTTGCAATCGCGATTTCCGTGGGCCTGCAATACGGTGTGCCGCTGGAAGAGTTTGTTGATGCCTTTACCTTCACCCGGTTCGAACCGGCAGGCATGGTGCAGGGCAATGACAGCATCAAAAACGCCACATCGATCCTTGACTATATCTTCCGCGAACTGGCGGTAAGTTATCTGGACCGCACCGATCTGGCCCACGTAAAACCCACTGGTGAAAGTTTTGACGATCTGGGGCGTGGTGCGGATGAGGGCAAGCAGAACATTCAGGAACTGTCCGACAATGCGGCGTCCAAGTCATTGGAAGTATTGAAACAAATCAGTTCAACCGGCTATCTGCGCAAGCGGGTCCCGCAGGAACTGATCGTGTTGCAGGGTGGGGTTGGCGCAACGGCGCTGGACAGTGCGGCTGACCCGGTGGCGACGCTTCAGACATTGGTACCAGAGGCCGCAGGTTTTGCAGAACCAGACGTGGCGATGGCCAGCGGCGGCCCGGCGGTTATGGACAACCGGACCAAGGCAAAGATGCAAGGCTATGAAGGCGACCCTTGTGGTGAATGTGGAAATTACACGCTGGTGCGCAATGGCACCTGCATGAAATGCAATACCTGCGGGGGAACCAGCGGGTGTAGTTAAAAGTTTGGGGGGCGAATTTTCATCGAAAATTCGTGCCCCCGATATCCGGGGCGGGTGCGCTCGCCCTAGACGCGGATCAGGCCGCAGGCAGAATACCGGGCGGTACATTAAAATGAGCCTGATTAGCGAAACTTGGGGGGTCTTAGGGCCCCCCTTTTATTGGCACCCTAGGGTTTGCCTGTGGGCCAAAGGGGGTTGCCCGGCACCATAAAGCTGCTCTGGCTGGTTTCAGTCAGAATTTCACGCACATATTCCGGTGCCTTATCAAAGGGTTGGTGGCGCGGCGTTCTTGCAAGTTTTAGAACTTTTGAGAGTTTGACAGGTAGTTTTTCCAGAAAACAGGGTGTGCTGCAATTCATCATATTAGGGACATAGCTGGTTCCGGTCGTTTTGACCCCAGGGTAAAACCCGGGGTTAACCGAATACCCGACACGGTAGGTTGTGAACCTTAATATGCTGGAATATTCTCCATGATCCATTGTTGAAAATTCGTTGCCCTGACGTATGATCAGGCCATTGAATACACTGAATTTCCCTGATTTCTCGGGGAAATTTGGCCCGCGCAAGAACGGATTAGGGATCTTAATTCGGTAGCGGCGCACCCCGTTTTCAGTATACATGCGTGTAAGATTAAAACTAACCATGCCTGGATGGACCAGCGAAAGCATCCATTCAGCATAAATCCGATCCGGCAACACATCATAGGGCACAGTTTCCACGCCGCCGCGCATAAAATCATGAACGGCCCCTTCAAATGGGGACTGTGCCGGTATTTCCAGTTTTGAAAGTGGTTCCAGCAAAATTCGGGCGTCTGTATCAAAATGCTGGCAGATACGGTTCAATAAAAGTGGGCGGGGTGTGGCCTCCCCTGACAGGTATTTGTTGAACTGGGTTCGGTTAATGTTCAAATCCCGGCAGAGCTTGGAAACAGAAGGCACACGCCCCACCAAAACCCGCAAGTTTTCACTGAATACGGCCTGAACTTCCCGATCAGTTTGTCGAAAATTTGATTTTGACATTAAGGGCGGCCCAAATTTTTTTGAGATATTGTGAAAATGTTAATATTTCTCGCCATCCTATGAGTGGTTGACGTTGAAATAACCCTAATTGATGCTGTTTCGATCCAATACATACTCAATCTAACTGTTTAGTTTACGCGTGAAATTACTAATGACTACCAACAGAGATCAAGGGCATTTTGCGGGAATTGGTGAAACATTCCAATATTTCCCGGTGTGGTGCCAGATAGCTGGGCCATAAATACCTTTTGCGCAACGCACATGAAAGAAAATTGTTGCCCTGTTGGAAAACGATAAAATAACAGAATTGTCGCCACTCACACCGACGACATTTGCGGGGCAACTGACATTTTAGTCAGTTGCCCCGCAATTTTGAAACCAGATCATGGCCCATATCAAATCAACTAATTGTCAGAAGTATGATTGGGGCTGGGGCTTTGTTGTTATCAGTCTTTCCCGCGTGACAGGGCCGCAACGCCGGTTCGCGCCACTTCTGACAGGCCCAGTGGGCGCATCAATTCGGCAAAAGCATCAATTTTTTCAGGCACCCCGGTGATTTCAAACACAAAACTGTGCAGGGTTGAATCCACCACATTGGCGCGAAAAATATCGGCAAGGCGCAGGGCCTCTACCCGTTTGTCACCGGTACCTGACACCTTGAAAAGGGCCAGTTCCCGTTCGACGGACGGGCCTTCTGTGGTCAGGTCATGGACTTCATGCACAGGGACAATTCGGCCCAGTTGCGCCTTGATCTGTTCAATCACAGCCGGGGTGCCGGTGGTCACAACCGTAATGCGTGACCGGTGACCGGTGTGGTCAATTTCGGCCACTGTCAGGCTTTCGATGTTATAGCCGCGCCCGGAAAACAACCCGATAACGCGCGCCAGAACACCGGCTTCGTTATCAACAACAACGGCCAGGGTGTGCTTTTCAATGACGTTGGCATTTGGGTTGCGCAGTTCATATGCGGAATGGCTGGTCGCACCCTTTTTTATTTTTAGTTCAGACATTTATCAGCCTTTCTTAAACCAAAACTGCGCCGTCTGACTGGATGCCGTCGCCATCGGCCGCATCGCCCAGAAGCATTTCATTATGGGGTTTGCCCGACAGGATCATCGGGTACAGATTTTCGTGCTTTTCAACAACACAGTCAAAGATCACCGGTCCGTCGTGGTTGATCATTTCCATGATCGCATCATCCAGATCCGCCGGGTCACTGCATAAAATACCCTTGGCACCAAACGCTTCTGCCAGTTTTACGAAATCCGGCAGGCTTTCAGACCAGCTTTGGGAATAGCGTTCACCATGCAGCAGTTGCTGCCACTGGCGCACCATTCCAAGGCGTTCATTGTTCAGGATGAATTGTTTGACCGGCAGACGGTATTGTGTGGCGGTACCCATTTCCTGCATGTTCATCTGCCAGCTTGCTTCGCCGGCGACATTGATCACCAATGCGTCCGGGTGCGCCATTTGCACGCCAATAGACGCCGGAAAGCCGTACCCCATTGTGCCCAGCCCGCCAGATGTCATCAGGCGGTTCGGGGCCTCAAACGTTAGGTATTGTGCGGCCCACATCTGATGCTGGCCCACTTCGGTGGTGATATAGCGGTCATGCCCCTTGGTCAGTTCTTCAAGGCGCTGCAGGGCGTATTGTGGTTTTATGGCCTTGGTGGATGGCGCGTAATCCAGGCAATTGACGGCCTTCCACTGGGTGATTTGGTTTTGCCAGTTTTTCAGGCCGGATTTGTTGACCTTGCGCCCGCGCGACTTCCAGATCCGCAGGATGTCTTCCAGAACATGGGCCACATCGCCAATGATCGGTATGTCCACCTGAATGACTTTGTTGATTGACGATGGGTCAATATCGATATGGGCCTTAGCTGATCCGGGGCTGAACGCGTCCAGCCGCCCGGTAATACGGTCATCAAAGCGTGCGCCGATGTTGATCATCAGATCACAGCCATGCATCGCCAGATTTGCCTCATACAACCCGTGCATGCCCAGCATCCCCAGCCAGTTTTTGCCAGATGCGGGGTAGGCGCCCAGACCCATCAGGGTGGACGTGATCGGAAAATCAGTTGCATCCACCAGTTCGCGCAACAGCTGACTGGCGGCAGGGCCTGAATTGATCACACCACCGCCGGTATAAAACACCGGGCGTTCGGCCTTTTCCATGGCGTCAACCAGTGCGGTGATTGCGTCAATGTCACCCTTCAGGCGGGGCTGATAGTGGCTGGTTTTTGCATCTTTCTTTTCACTGTAGGTGCCGTTGGCAAATTGCACGTCCTTGGGGATATCAACCAAAACCGGCCCCGGTCGCCCGGATGTGGCAACATGAAACGCCTGATGGATGACCTGGGACAGGTCGTCGGTGTCTTTGACCAACCAGTTGTGTTTGGTGCAGGGGCGGGTGATGCCGATGGTATCTGCTTCCTGAAAGCCGTCAGTGCCGATCATAAAGGTTGGCACCTGACCGGTCAGCACAACCAGCGGGATTGAATCAAGCAGTGCATCCGTCAACCCGGTTACCGCATTGGTGGCGCCGGGGCCGGATGTAACCAGAACAACACCGGGTTTGCCGGTTGAACGGGCATAGCCTTCGGCGGCATGGACCGCGCCCTGTTCATGGCGCACCAGAATATGGTGAATGTCATTTTGCAGGAAAATTTCGTCATAGATCGGCAGCACAGCGCCCCCCGGATAACCAAAGACCGTATCCACACCCTGATCTTTCAGGGCCTGAACTATCATTTTCGCGCCGGTCATCTGCCGTGTCATTTCGTCTTCTCCGTTATTCGCATTCGTACCGCATAAAAAAGCCCCCGAACTTGGGGGCACATGGTTTACCTGTCTGGTTGCCGTTACCGGCCCATGCGCCAAATTCTTACAATTACGACTGGGTCAATCATTGTCGAGGCCTCTGTTTTCGAGCGAGAGATTATGGCCGCTAAGTTGGTGCGTCAACCGGAAATATGTAAAAAGATGTCGTAACGGGTGGTGAAATGGTAATTAAATTACCGAAAATCACTAAACAACGCAATTCTAGGAAATATTCACACCCAACGCCTGGGTTTCCCCCCAGAATTGACCTGCTTTCGTGCTTTTGCAATGTGGCGGCACTTATAACCCCTGCGTCAGGGACATTTTGACCCTACTGCAGGCTGCGCAGCCGGGTAAAGTGGACAATCCGCCTGTCAGGCAGGGGTAACATCCATACCTGATACGCATTTCCCTGAATTTATTAGGTTTTATGGGCCGCGGCTGTTTTCAATTTGGTTTTGGATTGCTAATACGAACACGGTTACAGTAGCCGTCCGCTGTGAAAATAGGGCGGCGTATTTTGGGAGGAGACCCTATGGATCGTAGATCATTTTTGTCCGGTGCCGCAGTTGGCGGAGCCGTTGGTGTTGGTGGTGCTGCCGCTGTTTTAAATAACGGTAATGGCGCAGCACTTAGTGAGGCCGAAGGAAAACTTGCGGCGGCACAGGCCGAACTGGCCAGTGCAAACGAAAAACTGGCGGCACCAGCCATTGTTGAAGACGTGACCAAGTTGACAATGGTTACATCATGGCCCCGCGGTTTTGCGGTGCTTGATGATGCGGCTATGCACTTTGAAGAAACTGTTGCGGCACTGTCTGATGGTAAGTTGATCATCGACAAAAAAGCACCGGGTGAACTGGTTGGCGCGTTGGAAGTTTTTGACGCCGTGTCTTCGGGTCAGGCCGACCTTTATCACTCGGCTGATTATTACTATCTGGGTCAGCACCCGGGTTACGCCTATTTCACGGCTGTTCCTTTTGGTGCAACTGCGCAGGAACTGACAAACTGGTACCTGCACGGTGGCGGACATGAACTGCACAACGAGCTGGGCCAAATTTTCAACCTGAAATCATTCCTGGCTGGTAACTCTGGTTCGCAGTCTGGTGGTTGGTTCCGTAAGGAAATCAATTCCGCAGAAGATTTCCAGGGTCTTAAGTTCCGTATGCCGGGCCTTGGTGGTCAGGTTCTGGGCAAACTGGGCGCATCTGTTCAGAACATCCCCGGTGGTGAACTGTATCAGGCCCTGTCTTCGGGTGCTTTGGACGGTCTGGAATGGGTTGGCCCGTTCGCCGATGAACGCGCTGGTTTCCACGAGGTTGCCAAAGTGTACTACACCGCTGGTTTCCATGAGCCGGGATCTGGTTTGGCGCTGGGTATGAACCTTGATGTTTATAACGGCCTGTCGGCCCAGCATCAGGCGATCATCGAAACCGCAACACAAAAGACAACACACTGGCAGTTGGCGCAGACATTGTCTGCAAACGGTGCGGCCCTTGCGCGTCTTCAGGCGCAGGGTGTTAAAACTCTGCAATTCTCAGACGATGTCTGGGATGCGTTTGGTAAGGCGTCTTCGGAAGTCATGGATGCAAACATGGATGATGCACTGTTTGCAAAAATCCGTGCCAGCTTTGAATCGTCACTGGCGTCCACATCCAGCTGGATTTCCAAGTCTGACGGTTACTACGTGAATCAGCGTAACCGCGTTCTTGGTGGTTGATCCCACACTATAAAATTGACGGCCCCTGCAAAAATGTGGGGGCCGTTTGCTTAATGCCTGGCAACGGCTAACGATCAGGCAATAGGGGATGTGTTATGCTTGACGGGGTGATCTGGTTTTTCCAGAGCTTGTTTCTTGGATTTTACAATATCGGTTATGCGCTGACCCATTTGGGGACGTGGCTGGACTGGTCTGACAAACAGGCGCAAATGCGCTTTATCTATTATGGTGGCAGTCAGGAACTGTTCTTTGCCATTTTGGCCATTTTCCTAACCGTCACCGCCATTGGCATGTGGCGCAATAATATCATGTGGGCGATCGTGCGCGGGCTGGAAGGCTTTGCCAATACTGTGGGCCGGTTCTTTGCCTGGGCCGGTATTTTCATGGTGCTGCAACAGATACTGATCGTCTTTCTACAGCGTATTTTCCGGGTTGCGGAAATTACCATCGGCCCGTTCGGCATGGATTTCACCAAAGACCTTAGCTGGTTCGGTGAAGAACTGAAATTTTACAACGCCATAATCGTTTGCCTGTGCGCCACCTATACGTTTGTGCAGGGCGGGCATGTGCGGGTTGATCTGGTTTATTCGGCGGTGAAATTCCGCACCAAAAAGGTGATCGACATGTTCGGATCACTGTTTTTCATGATGCCAATGGCCACGTTGATCTGGATGTATGCGTGGTATTTCATGTGGCGTCACCTGATCACGCCAAAGGTTGCGGCGTCAGATTCACTGGAATTATTGCTTAGAAAATCAAAAGTTTTGAAATGGAATGTGGAAACCATCGGGTTTTCGCCAAATGGCTTTAATGCCTATTTCTTATTCAAGATCCTTTTGATCAGCTTTACTTTGATGATCTTCTTGCAGGCGGTCGCGTTTTTCTATCGCTCTTTTCTGGAATGGAAAGAGGGCGAGGAAAGCGAAGGAAAATACCTTTCCAGGGATACACTTGATGAAGGCAAAGATGCCTATGAAGGCACGCACTAATGATAGGGCAGGGTTAGAATATGTTGGGACTTGATGGCGTCGAAGTTGGCCTGATCATTGTGTTTTTATGCCTGTTCTCGGGTATTTTGTCGGGCTTTCCGGTGGCGTTTGCCATTGGGGGTGCCGGGATCATTTCCTTTGGGATCATTGCATCGATGGACAGTGCGGGATTGCTTATTCACCATGCGGTGGACGTGGGCAGTCAGGCCTATAAGGATTTGCTTAGCACCGGTGTTAATCCGCTGAATATTTCGGTTTTTCGAAACCCGGAACTACCGCAATTGGCCGAGCCACTGTTTAATGGCGGTTGGGAAAGGGCGATGACCCGCAATATTTCCTTTATTGTCAACCGAATGAACGAACGGGTTCTGGCCGGGCAGTCAATTGAAACCCTGCTAGCGGTGCTGATGTTCGTGCTGATGGGGATCACGCTGGAACGATCTAAAATTGCCGATGATCTGCTGACAACAATGGCGCGGGTTTTTGGCCCGCTGCCCGGTGGTCTGGCCGTGTCGGTTGTGGTCGTGGGCGCGTTTCTGGCGGCCAGCACCGGGATTGTTGGCGCAACCGTTGTGACAATGGGTTTGTTGTCACTGCCGACCATGTTGCGAAATGGCTATTCGCCGGAAATATCAACCGGGGTGATTGCCGCGTCAGGCACGCTTGGGCAAATTATTCCGCCATCGATCGTTATTGTTTTGCTGGGCACACTGGCCGGTGACCTTTACGCAGCCGCGCAGGAAACCCGTGCGCAGGTGGCTGGGTGTACTGATGCGCTGTCGTATCTGGGTGAGGCGGCGGTTTTGTCCGTGGGCACCCTGTTTCAGGCGGCGGTTTTGCCGGGGATCATGCTGGCGCTGTTTTATGGGCTTTATGCCTTTGTTTATGCCATGGCCAACCCGGACAAGGCACCACCCGTAATTGTTGAACATAAAGAAGGCGTTGAACGTATTGGGCGCAACCATGGTTTGATCTGGCTGCTTGTGGTGCCGGTTGGGATCATTGTCGCCGGTGTGTTTTCGGCCTGGGTTAATGTTGCCGGCAGTCAAAGCACTGTCGTCAGCAGTTATTCCGATATCGGGTCGGCCGCATCCCTGCGCACCAATGTGTCAGAGCAATGCCAGACATCTATGATCGAACTACACGGTCAGGAAAAATGGGATACTGCCATTGCAGAGCAGGCGGCGATTATGGAACAGGGCGGCACGCAGGAAAGCCGCGCCCTAAGCCCGGAAGAAATAGAAACGTCCCGGCAGGCGAAAATCAACTCGGCGGCGCCAATTGGCACCGGTGTTCTGATCCTGTTCATGCTGATGGGGATCGTGCTGGCAATGGCGCGCGGGATTGCACCATCGGGTGACACCCGCCCGCTGATGATCGGGGCCCTTGGGGTGGTTGTGGGGCTGATGGCAGATATCCTGTTGTTGGGGCCTGCTGACACATCGGGCAAGCTGGTGATCATTCTGGCCATTCCAACGGTGGCTGCGCTTTATGGGGTTCGCCATGCGGTTGGCACACTGGGGCGCAACGAAGTGATCGGGGTGGTCTTTCCGCCACTGGTTTTGATTATTGCGGTGCTTGGCTCTATCCTGGGGGGGATTACAAATCCAACCCCGGCGGCGGCCCTTGGGGCTGGTGGTGCGATCATGCTGGCCGGGTATCGTAAGTTGCAGGAAGAAAACCGGTCGGGCAAAGTTATTTTGTTCTCGGCGTTTTCGATCATGATCATGATCCTTGTGGGGATCAACTTTGATTTGCGGGTGAACCGCGCAGAGGTTCTGGCCGAAGAATGGCTGGCCTTCCTTGTGGCACAGGTTGCCTATCACTTTGCGATGTTCGGCATTTTCTATAGCTGCTGGGTTTTGTACCGCACAGGTGTTTTGCGCCCCGTGGTTCGTGAAACGGCCAAGGTTACCAGCATGGTGTTCACCATTCTAATCGGTTCGCAGCTGTTGAACCTGGTGGTGATTTCCTTTGGTGGTGAACATTATATTCAGGACTTCCTGCGATCATTTGATCAGGAATGGAAGGTGTTCCTGATCGTGATGGTGGTGCTTTTCATCCTTGGGTTTGTGCTCGATTTTCTGGAAATTATCTATATCGTGATCCCGATCGTCGGGCCGGTGATTTATGGTGGCACGATGGACCCCAAGTGGGTGACGATCATGATCGCCGTGAACCTGCAAACATCGTTTCTGACGCCGCCCTTTGGATTTGCGCTGTTCTATCTGCGCGGGGTTGCCCCGCCCAGTGTTACCACGGCGCATATCTATCGCGGGGTCATTCCGTTTGTGATCATTCAGGTGTTGGCGCTGGCCTTTTTGTGGATGGTGCCATCGGTTGTGACGATTGTGCCGTCCCTGATCGGGCACTGATAAATATCGCCCGGCCCTGCGGGGGCGGGCGTGTTTTGGTAAAATTATAAAACGCAGTTGTGGGCCGAACCGCTGATGCCGTTAACTGCTTGGCGCGCGCGTGTCAGGCAGGGAAATGCGCGCGACCTGCTCGGCAATGGGTTCTGTGCTTAGGGGGTGGGGCTGTGCGGCGCCTGCCTGCTGTTCGGTGATATCGCGCCAGCCGCCATCCCGGTAAATTTCCAGCGGCGAAAAGCGTGATTTATAGTCCATCTTGTCGCTGCCGGGCACCCAGTAGCCAAGGTAAAGATAGGGCAGGCCGGCCTCTTGTGCGATGCGGATATGATCAAGGATCACATAGGTGCCAAGGCTGTTTCGTTCATGCACAGGGTCAAAAAACGAATAGACCATCGATAGCCCATCATCCAACACATCCGTCAGGCACACCGCGGCCAGTTGTGGCGCACCGTCGTTTACCTGTGCCGCGGTGTATTCGACGACCCGGCTTTTGATCGGGGTTTCTTCGATCATTGCGGCAAATTCAAAAACATCCATATCGGCCATGCCGCCTTCGGCGTGGCGCGTTTCAAGATAGGTGCGAAACAGGCTGAACTGATCTTCGCTGGCCCAGGGGGACACGGCGTTGCGCACCATATGCCCGTTGCGCCGCATGGCGCGCCGCTGGCTTTTGCTGGGCTTGAAGTCTGCAACCCGGATACGGGCCGAAAAGCAGGCAGAACATTCCGCACAGCTTGGCCGGTAAAGCACGTTCTGTGACCGCCGGAACCCCTGTTTGGACAGGGCATCGTTTAACTTGGTTGCATGTTCGCCCTGTAGGGCTGTGAACAGCTTTCTTTCCATCCGGCCCTCTAGATAAGGGCAGGGCTGGGGGGCCGTCACATAGAACTGGGGCGCGATTGGTAGTGTGTGGCGCATATAATCTTCACTTGGTCACTAAGACCACGTTACCAACTGTACCCCAATCCGCCAAGCCCTGAATGGGGGCTAATAGGCCGCAGACCGGTTGATTACGGCTGTGCCCAGAAAATGATCGCTCAGGCCCTGACGGCGCTGACCGGTCAGCATCAGAATTACCGATATGACCTGTGGAAATACAAACGCAAGGGACATCAAAAACAACAACGTGTGGACAAAGGCCAAACCGCCAGTCAG
>DAOURA010000120.1 GCA_030625325.1 Marinosulfonomonas sp. | reverse complement strand
CCCGCCGCGCCGCCCGCGCAGCGCCACAAATTCACACCCGCGCGGGTTATCCGCCAGTTCCGCCTTGCTTTCAGCCGCGCCAACAAACCCCACCGGAAACCCCAGAATAACCGCCGGTTTTGGCCAGCCCTGATCCAGCAGCTCCAACAAATGAAACAGCGCCGTGGGTGCGTTGCCAATGGCCACAACCGCGCCATCAATATGGTCCTTCCACAACTCAACCGCCGCCGCCGACCGGGTGTTGCCAATCGCCCCCGCATGCGCCGGCACAGACCCGTCGTTCAATGTCACAATAACCTGATTTTCGTTTGGCAAATAACGCCGGATAATCCCCGACCCGGCCATTTCACAATCACACAATATCGGCGCACCCGCCTGCAACGCGGCCTGCCCCGCCGAATACGCGTCTTGGGAAAACACCAGTCGATCCGCCACCTCAACCGCCGCCGCCGACCGGGTGTTGCCAATCGCCCCCGCACGCGCCGCAACCGACCCGTCGTTCAATGTCACAATAACCTGATTTTCGCTTGGCAAATAACGCCGGATAATCCCCGCCCCGGCCATTTCACAGTCACACAGTATCGGCGCACCCGCCTGCAATGCGGCCTGACCCGCCGAATATGCCCCCTGGGAAAACACCAGCCGATCCGCCACCTCAACCATACCGCAGGCATGTATCAGCCGCACGGCCATGGCCTCCATACCCGGCCCAAACCGATCCAGCCGTGCTTCGCGGCGCACGGTGGCAAAACTTTCGGCGTAAATCGCCGATGGTTGCTTTATATAAGGCCGCATCATCCGGCCTTTTTCTTTGTCAAAATACTCCCGCCGGAGGTATCATTTTTCGCAGAAAAATAGCTCATCCCTTCACCTTACGGGCACTTTCGGGGCCGTGTGGGTGCTTGGCATGTGGATATTCCGGGTGCTCATGGTCGTGGCTGTGGCTGTGGTCGTGATCATGGTGATGATGTCCCTCACCATGCTCATGGTCGTGGTGATGATGCCCCATATCCAACCGACATTCCCCGGTGCAAAAATCATCACACAGATCGCAGGTCGCAACCGTCGCCCCCGGCGCATTTGCCCCCTGACCTTCCACATGGTGGTGGTGGCTTTCCTGCACGGCGCCCACCTCGGCTTCAAACCCCAGAACCTGGGTGCGGTACTTACATGTCCCACAGGTTGGCGGCACCACATCGCCGATCTGTTCGGTTACCCGCTCAGCAAATGTTTCAAGAACCTTCGGATGGTCCTTCAGATACCCGGCCTTTACAAAATCGATCCCCGGATTGGCGGCGGCAACCTGATCGGTGAACCCGTAAATACGGTCAATCAATATCCCGGCAAACAGGAAATACGGAAAAACAATCACCCGCTTATAGCCCAGCCGTGTTACATGATCCAAGCACGGCTCAACCAACGGAAACGTCACCCCTGAATAGCCAGTTTCACACCAGCCAAAGCCCATGCCTTCCTGCAACATCCGCGCAACCTTGGCCACATTGCCATTGGCATCCGGGTCCGACGCACCGCGCCCGATCACCACCAAACAGGTCTGCGACAGGGGCAGTTCGCCCAATTCACTATTGGCACGTTCAACCGCCTCACGCACCCGGTCACCAGCGGCGGCAATCATCCGCGGGTCCACCCCCAGTTCACGCCCATAGGTCAGGTTGACCCCATGTTTTTTGCCATAGGTGTTCAGCACGGTCGGAATATCATTCTTGGTGTGCATCGCCGCAAACAGCATTCCCGGCACCGCCAAAATCCGCTCGCAACCTTTTTCGCGCAACCGGTCCAGCCCGTCGCGGATCACCGGGTTTGCAAATTCCAGATACCCGTAGTCCACTTCCCAATCATCCGGCAACAGGGCCGGTAGCTTTTGCGCCAACACCGCAAATTCATCCACCGCCACCTGGCTGCGCGAGCCATGCCCGCAAATCATCACACCGACTTTTGACATATATTCAGGCCTCCTGGGGTTCATCAACGTCTGATTCAGCCTCGGCTTCGACCTCTTGCTCGGCCTCATCGCGTTTGCCCTTTATTGCGCCCCAGATGCCAATGGCAATCGCTGCACCAATGGCCCCGGCGGCCAGCAAATGATCATGCCCGCCAAGACCAATCAAATGACCGGTATGCGCAAACGCAGGACCAGCCCCAAAAACAACAACTGCAAAAACGAAAAATCTCATCATACGTCCTTTCATTCGGGCACGAGGGGCCGATAGGAAAGTCGTATTTCCCTGACGATGCTGCATCCGATCCCCAATTTGGGTCAATCATCAACAGCCAACCTCTCTGGCCCCACTGGGCTTCGTCTGTCGTTGGTATAGGGGGGGTAGGGACGCCACGCAACGGGATTCGCGGCACGCCTTGGGCACAATGCGACCCCGCAATAAATCGTAACGCAAATTTGTTTGACCACTCATTTCCTTTTCAGGCCCACTGCCTATATTCCACGAAAGAAAAAGGGGCCAACAATGGGCAGATTAATCGATGGAAACTGGTTTTCAGACTGGTACGACACCCAATCCACAGGCGGCAAATTTGTCCGCCCGGATTCGCAGTTTCGCAACTGGATCACCCCTGACGGCGGCGCTGGCCCCACTGGAAATGCCGGGTTTGCGGCCCAAAGCGGGCGCTATCACCTATACGTCTGCTACGCCTGCCCATGGGCGCACCGGGCACTGATTTTTCGTAACCTGAAAGAGCTGCGAAATCATATCAGCATCTCGGTTGTTCACCCGGATATGCTGGAAAATGGCTGGACCTTTGACACCGACGATCACGGCGCAACGGGGGACGCCCTTTTTGGCCTGAAATACATGCACGAGATTTACCAAAAGGCCGACCTAAATGTGACAACCCGGGTCACAGTGCCCGTCCTGTGGGACACCAAAACCAATCAGATCGTTTCCAACGAAAGCTCAGAAATTATCCGCATGTTCAATTCGGCCTTTAATGGGCTGACCGGCAACACCGATGATTATTGGCCGCTGGAACGACGTTCCGAAATCACCGCCATGAATACCCCGATCTACAGCGCGATAAACAACGGCGTCTACAAGGCAGGCTTTGCAACCACACAGGGGGCCTATGACATTGCGGTGCATGCCCTGTTTGACAAACTCGACGAACTGGAAACACACCTTGGCCAGAACCGATACCTGCTGGGCCAGCAAATAACCGAGGCCGACTGGCGGCTGTTCACAACCCTTGTGCGCTTTGATCTGGTCTATCACCAGCACTTCAAATGCAACCGCAAACGGATCACCGATTACCCGAACCTGTGGGGCTATACCCGCGAACTGTTCCAGTGGCCCGGCGTGGCGGAAACGGTGAACTTCAACCATATCATCGCCCACTACCACCGCAGCCACGAAACCATAAACCGCTATCAGATTGTGCCGATCAACCCGGTCATTGACTGGGCTGAACCGCACCGGCGCGACCGGGTATCTTAATGGGCACCGTAATGTTCAACCAGCGCACCCAGATCTTCTGCGCTGACCTCGGCGGGCATCATCGCGCAGGCATTGGGGATATGCTGAAAAATTGAACCGTCCGAAAAAAAGCTGCTGCTGGTGACGAAAATCACCTTTGCTTTGGGCTGGCGGTAGCTGGAAAAATCAGCAACAGCAAAGGCACTGCCGGTTTCCAGTATCAGGTTCAGAATTATTATATTTATTTCGACGTTCTGCAAAATATGAATGGCCTGCGGCTGACTTTGCGCCATATCCACACCATAGCCCAACCGCTCCAAGTGGCGACGCCAGACACGCCCAAGATTGGCGTTTTCTTCGACTATTAATACCCGCATTCAACGGCGCTCACTTGAAAATGCATTCTACCAACACATTATGACCCCACAGAGGATTATCGCCCGAAAGGTTAACAAGTGATTAATATTGCCACCCTTTGGTTAACAAATAGAATCTATTGCGTGCCCTTAGAAAATCCGTTCAAAGGAACCCCGGTAACATGAAAGAGACAGTAAATGACAACCTGGATTACCATTTGCGACACCTGCAAACGCGATGACTGGGATCAACGGGGTATAACCCTGACAGATGGCGAAATTCTGGCCGATCTGGTGGAAAAACGGGCCGAGGGCACAGACCTTAAAACCCGGCGTGTGTCCTGTCTGATGGGGTGTAAACACGGCTGTAACGCGGCCATTCAGGCGAACGGAAAACTGGCCTATACCGTGGGCAATTTTGCCCCCAACAGTGACGCGGCCGATGCAATCGTTTCCTACGCCGAACAACACGCCAACAGCACATCAGGGCAGGTGCCATTTCGCGATTGGCCACAGGGGATAAAGGGGCACTTTATCACCCGCCACCAGCCCCTGCCGGACGACCAGTGAACCCCAATGAAATAAGGGACCATGGCGGCGGAATTGACGCTGCTGTGGCCCGGTTTGGTGGCGATAAAAAACATTGGCTGGACCTGTCTACGGGTATCAATCCGCTGCCCTATCCTGTACCCCAATTCACCCCCGAATGCTGGGGCACCCTGCCGGATCGGGGGGCCTTTGACGCCCTTGAACGGGCGGCGCGCAATTTCTGGAAAATCCCCGATGGGGCGGGGGTTCTGGCGGCACCGGGGGCATCGTCCCTGATTGCACAAATTCCAACCCTTGCGCCCGCAGCCACCGCCGCAATTTCTGGCCCCACCTATAATGAACATGAAGCCGCCTACCGCCATCACGGCTGGGCTGTGGGAACCGATGGCGCAACCGCCCAAAGCATTGTTCACCCCAACAACCCGGATGGCCGCCTGTGGGACACCGACAGCATTTGTAAAACCAACAGGCTGTTAACAATCATTGACGAAAGCTTTTGTGACGTTGCCCCGGACCAATCCCATATTAACCTTTCCACCCGCCCCGGAACGCTTATCCTGAAAAGCTTTGGCAAATTCTGGGGGCTGGCGGGCCTGCGCCTTGGGTTCGCCATTGGTGACCCCAGCTTGATCACAAAACTGACCGCCAGCCTTGGCCCGTGGCAGGTGTCCGGCCCGGCCCTGTCGGTTGGAACGGCTGCCCTGAATGACACCAAGTGGGCCGCCGAAACCCGTGCGCGGCTGGCCGGTGATGCTACCCAGCTGGATAAAATCATGAACACCAAAGGGGCCGCCACAATCGGCGGCACAACCCTGTTTCGCCTGTACCATGTGGACAGCGCGCGCGACTGGCAGGACCGGCTGGCAAAATCACACATCTGGACGCGGATATTCCCCTATTCCGACAACTGGTTACGCCTTGGCCTGCCCGCCCCCCACCAGTGGGCGCAACTGACAGACGCCCTGTGAATACGGCTGCAATACTGGCCGTGGCCATGGTTCTGGACGCCGCCTTTGGTGAACCCCAATGGCTGTGGTCACGCCTGCCCCACCCGGCGGTTCTGATTGGGCGTTTAATTGGCTGGCTTGACCGGCGTTTCAACACCGGGCGCGTGCGCAAATTCAGGGGTGCCATTGCGCTGACCCTGCTGGTCACAATTACCGGGCTGCTTGGGCACGCTGTTTCTTTTCTGCCGGGTGCGCCGATTTTCCAAACCATCATCGCCGCGATTTTGCTGGCCCAGCGCAGCCTTGCAAACCACGTGGCGGATGTTGCAACCGCGCTGCGGGTTTCCCTGCCCGAAGGGCGCGCCACTGTTGCCCGCATCGTTGGACGCGATACTGCAGATATGGACGAAACGGCCATCGCACGCGGCGCAATTGAAAGTGCGGCAGAAAACCTGTCGGACGGGGTGATCGCCCCGGCGTTCTGGTTTCTGATTGCGGGGTTGCCGGGAATGCTGATTTATAAAACGATCAATACCGCCGACAGCATGATCGGCTATAAAACCCCGCGCCACGCCCAATTCGGCTGGGCGGCGGCGCGTCTGGATGATCTGGTGAACTGGGTGCCCGCCCGCCTGACCGCCCTGTTGATCGGGGCTGCCTATCTTCGCCCCGGCATCTGGAAAACCGTGCGCCGGGATGCGGGCCTGCACCGCTCACCCAATGCGGGCTGGCCAGAATCGGCAATGGCGGCGTGTATTGATGTGTCTCTTGCCGGGCCACGCGCCTACGCCGGCACAATGAAGGACTTTCCCCTTGTTAACCCCGAAGGGCGCACCACCCTTGGGCCGACAGACATCACCGCCGCAGTGCGTGCCCTGTGGCGTACTTGGGCATTGGTGCTGCTGGGTGTGACCCTGCTGGCGGTTGTGTGACGCGATGATCCTGCTAACCTGCCCCCGCATTACAGGAGGTCCCATGCGTTTTCCCCAATTTCTTGCCGTTGCCATTTTAGCCGCCAGCCCATCATTTGCCAATGTGCCCTGCGGCGGGTCATTTTCCGGGTTTCTGGGTAATTTCAAGGCCGAGGCCGTTGCCCGAGGCCATTCCAAGGCAAGCGTTAATCGTTTTCTTGCCAGCGCATCCCAGGATCAGCGTACCCTAAACGCCGACCGATCGCAGGGTATTTTCAGGATGGGCTTTCTTGAATTTTCCCGCCGTGTGATTAGCCAGAACCGCATGAACAACGGGCGCAAATACTCCAAACAACTGGACGCTATTTTTGATCAGGTTGAACGCAAATACGGTGTTTCGCGCGGGGTTTTATTGGCATTTTGGGCGCTGGAAACTGACTTTGGTCAGGTGCAGGGCGACTTTAACACCCTGAATTCCCTGTTGACCCTGTCCCATGACTGTCGCCGCCCCGAACTGTTTTTGCCACAGGTTTTTGCCGCCCTTGAACTGTTCGAACGGGGCGATTTTGATCCGGCCAGAACCAAAGGCGCGTGGGCCGGTGAAATCGGCATGGTTCAGATGCTGCCAGAAGACATTCTGACCAACGGTGTGGACGGCGACGGTGACGGCAAGGTTAGCCTTAAAACCTCCCGTGCTGATGCGTTGCTAAGCGGGGCAAACATGCTGCGTTCG
>DAOURA010000122.1 GCA_030625325.1 Marinosulfonomonas sp. | reverse complement strand
TGAACATGGGGAACCCAACCACAACAGGCCATCAGCACCAACTGGCGTAGGGTGGATAATTAGGGGGATGCAAATCACAACTACTTGATTTTTCCCTACGATCTCAATGCCTTATCCGATCTTAATGGTGCCCCCACACGGACTCGAACCGCGGACCTATTGATTACAAATCAATTGCTCTACCAGCTGAGCTATAGGGGCACGCGGCGGGGTTTACGATTTTGGGGAACCCTACGCAAGCCCTTGTTCGATGCAAATGCCAAAAACTTTCAGCCCCCCTGCATTCACCCGGAAAGCACACGAACTGAACGTCAGGTTCGGCCATTTTTCTGATTTTTCGCCAGCATCAAAACCGCCACCAGCCCGACACCGATAACCAGCAGTGCTGCGGGGGATGCGTTTCCTATTTGCTCAAGTGATGCCTTTTCATACACCCGCGTTGAAAGCGTATCAAAATTAAAGGGCCGCAGCAAAAGAGTGGCCGGAAGTTCCTTCACACAATCAACAAACACCAGCAAAAGCGCGGTGCCCACGGAACCACTGATCAGCGGGACATAGACACGTTTCAACGTGCCCCCCGGTGTCTGGCCAAGGGAACGGGCCGCCATCGGCAGTGACGGTGACACCCGCCCAAACGCGCCATCAATCGCCCCCTGCGCAATCGCAAAAAAGCGCACGAAATAGGCGAAAATTACCGCAAACGCCGTGCCCGTCATCAACAGGCCCACATCATAGCCCGTCACGGCCTGAACCGCGTCTGCAACCATATGGTCCGCCCGCGACAGCGGAAACAGGATGCCAACCGCCAGCACAGCGCCGGGGGCGGCGTAACCTATTGCCGTCAGGGGCAATAAAAGGGCCGGTAATTTGCGCCCGGTCATGCGCACCCCATAGACCATGAACAACCCACCCAGCACCGTCAGGGCCGCCGCCACCCCGCCAACAAACAGGGTGTTGAACAGGGCGCGCAAAAGATCGGGGTCAACCCACCTGTCAGCATTTTCAAGGGCGTGGGACATCATCACCGCCACCGGCAACACAAACCCGATGGCAAAGGGAACAAAGCACAGAACACTGGCCAGCCAGCCGCGCCAACCAATCAGGCGCAGGGCGACAACCGCACGGCTTTGGCGCGAGCTGTGATAATAACGTGATCGCCCACGCCCCCGCTTTTCAAGGGCAACCAGAATGAACACGACAATCAGAATTATGCTGGCGATCTGGGCGGCACCGCTTCGGTTGCTCCCTTCCAGCCAGGTGCTGAAAATACCTGTGGTCAGGGTTTGAACTGAAAAATATGATACCACGCCAAAATCACTGATGGTTTCCATCATCACGATGGCGCTGCCCGCTGCAATCGCCGGACGCGCCAGCGGCAGGCCAACCCGCCAAAACCGCGCGAACGGCCCCGCACCAAGGGCGCGCGCCACTTCGTATGTCCCACCCGACTGTTCGCGCAATGCAGAACGCACCAGCAGAAACACATAGGGAAACAGCGCCCCCGCCAACACAACAACCGCCGCCCCGCGTGAACGGATTTCAGGGAACCAGTAGTCACGGGAAGTTTGCCAGCCAAACGTTTCACGCATGGTCGATTGAATTGGCCCGGCATATTCCAGAAAATCAACCAGCGCATAGGCCCCCACATAGGCCGGTATCGCCAGCGGCAACAACAACAGCCATTGCAACCAGCGCGAGCCGGGAAAGGTGTACATCGTCACCATCCACGCGGTGACGGTTCCGGTAATTGCCGCCAGTCCGCCGACCGCCAACACCAGAATGGCCGTATTTTTCAGGTATCGCGGCAATGTCGTCGCCACCAGATGGGGCCAGATATTTTCGCCGGGGCTAAGGGCAATCATGATCACGGCCGCAATTGGCATCACCACCAACAGGGCAATCAACCCGGCGCCAACCGACCATTTGTCAACCAGTTGCCCAAAGGGCTTGCGTGACGCAATCTGACTATTTTGCTCGGCCATTCGCATCCCATACCCAATACCGGTTTAACTGTCCAGAAATCTGCCTATAATCAGGGACACATTTATTGGCGGGAAAACAGAACTAAATGCAGGTCGCAATTCATCTGGGTGTCCATTGCACAGACGAAGACCGGCTTTTGAAAACCCTGTTGAAAAACAAAGGCGCGCTGGCACGCGAAGCCATTAGTATTCCGGGGCCGGGGCGGTATCGTAAAACCGTTATCAGGGCCGCCCAGAAACTGCGCGGGGCAGAGGCCAGTCCAGATACCCGCGATCTGCTGATTGATTCAATCATTGATGACGACACGACAGAACGCGTCGTCATGACATGCGAACATTTCCTATGCGTGCCGGGACGAATATTTGAAAATGGGTTACTTTACGACAAAGCCGGGTTCAAACCAAAATGGTTGCGAAATGTGTTTGCCGGAACCGACGTTGAATTTTTTCTGTCGATCCGCAATCCGGCAACCTTTATTCCGGCGGCTTTCCATCACAAAGATCAGAACGTAACTGATTTTGAGCTATTTATGGATGGCGCCGATCTGGACCAGATACGCTGGTCAGACGTTATTTTGAGCATTCAGGAAACCAACCCAAACTGCCCGGTCACAGTTTGGTGCAACGAAGATACGCCACTGATCTGGCCGCAGGTTATACAAGAGGTATCAGGCCACGACCCGTTCACCAAACTAAACGGTGATCTGAATATTCTGTCCACCATCATGACCCAGGAAGGCCTGCGCCGGCTACAGGCCTATCTGCATTCCCACCCCCCCGGAAATGAAATTCAGCGGCGCCGGGTTCTGGTTGCGTTTCTGGACAAATACGCCATCGAAGACGCGGTAGAAGAAGAACTGGATGTTCCCGGCTGGACCGATGACCTGGTGGTGCAACTGACGCAGAATTACGAAGACGATCTGGATGAAATTGAACGCATGCCGGGGGTGAATTTTATCGCCCCCTGACGCTGCGTTCTGATCACATGCCCAGTGCTTCTTTGTACATTTCCAATACGGCCTCTTCTTCGGCCAGATCTTCGCGGTCACGTTTGCGCATCGCCACCAGCTTTCGCAGGATACGGGTGTCATACCCCCGCCCCTTTGCTTCGGCCATTACTTCTTTTTGCTGGTCGGCAATATCTTTTTTCTCTGCTTCCAGACGCTCATAGCGTTCTATGAACTGGCGCAACTCATCTGCGGTAACGCGGTAGGAACTGTCTGTGACTGAATCGTTCATCTGGTATCTTTCTCAAAGTTTTGGCCTGGCGATCCCTACCGCCCCCCCCACAGCGACGCAAGCTGTTCCCGCTTGCCCAACAGGAATGGTTGCTGGATCGGGCCAACATTAGGCCGTGATCGTTTTACTTTACCTGCCCCATGGACAGCCCACGTGCCAGATGCTTGCGCACAAGGATGATCATGATGATACCAGGGATCAGGGTCAGGACACTTGCCGCCGACATCAGCCCGATATGCGCGCCCCCCAAGACACCCCCGGCCCGCCCCATCACCGCACCGATCGGTTTGGTGTTGATGGTGGTCAGCCCATTGGCCAACAGCAGTTCGACCCACGAAAACATAAAACAAAAGAACGCCGTCACCCCAATGCCCGGCGCAATTTGGGGCAGTAATATCCGCACAAAGAAACGTGGGCGACTATAGCCGTCAATACGGGCGGTTTCATCCAATTCACGCGGGACTGAACTGATGAAACCTTCCAGTATCCAGATCGCAATTGGCACATTGAACATACAATGGGCCAGCGCCACCGCCAGATAGGTATCAATCAGGTTCAGCGATGAAAACACCTGTACAAACGGGACCAACAACACCGCAGGCGGGGTCATTCGGCTGGCAAGGAACCAAAAGAACATGTGCCGGTCCCCGACAAAGCGATAGCGCGAAAACGCATAGGCCGCAGGCACCGCCACGGTGATAGAAATGGCCACATTCAGCACCACATAGGCGGCGGCGTTGAAATAGCTAAGATACCAACTGGGGTCGCGAAAGATGATCATATAGTTGAACAGGGTCGGCCTGTCAGGGATCAGTGACATGCTGGTGCGAATTTCCTGCTGGCTTTGAAAGCTCATGTTGATCAGCCAGTAAACCGGCACCATCAGGAACAGCACGTAAAAAAGCGGCACCACTGATGTCCGGCGCCGGGTGGCGTTGAAATGGGCCATCACATGTCCCCCCGGCGGTTCATCATCACACTAAAAAGTGACCAGCAGACCAACAGGATGATTGCAAAATAAATGATCGACATGGCCCCTGCTTCGCCCAGATCAAACTGAATTGACGCGGTTTGCACCAGATCAAGCGACAGGAATGTGGTTGCCTGATCCGCCCCCCCCCGTGTGACAACAAAGGGTTCGGTATAGACCATGAAACTGTCCATAAAGCGCAGCATGATAGCGATTAGCAGGGCGTGTTTGATCCGGGGGATCTGAACATAGCGAAAGACGCTCCAACCCGACGCGCCATCAATGGCTGCCGCCTGATAATGGGCAAACGGGATTGATTGCAGGGCGGCGTAGCACAACAAGGCAAAAAGGCTGGTCCAGTGCCAGACATCCATCAGCACAATGGTAAACCACGCCACCGCGACATTGTTCAGATCATAGGTGATCCCAAGGCTGGCCAGCGTGCCACCCAACAGCCCGGCGTCCACGTCAACCAGCACCTTCCAGACATAGCCCACCACCAGCCAGGGGGTCAGCAACGGGATCGCCATCAGGATGATATAGAAATTCGACAACATGCCCCTGTCGGGCATCCGGGTTGCAACATAGACCCCAAGGGGCAGTTCAACCCCGATCACAAGGGCCGAATAGGCCAGACTGCGCCCCAGTGAGGCATGAAAATCAGATGATGTCAGGGTTTGTTCATACCAGCGCATCCCGACCCAAAAGAAATTGTCGCCCGCAAAAACATCCTGCACCGAATAGTTTACTACCGCCGCCATTGGCAGGGCCGTAACCAGCAGCACAATGACCAGCGCAGGCAGAACAAGGACCCATGCCCTGTGATTAACCGGTTTCGCCATTTCACCACCCCCTGCAACGATTGCCTGAGTGTGATGCTAGTCCAGCGCCTGCAAAAGGGCTATTGCTGATTTTTGCGAAACCCGGTGGCCCCGATGTCGTCCAGAACCATATAAAGCGACGGCAGGGCCAACAACACCAGCGTTGTCGATACCAACAGCCCAAACACCAGCGAAATCACCAGCGGAATGATTGATGCCGCCTGCGCACTGGTTTCCGCCAACAGCGGTAGCATCCCGGCAATGGTGGTTGTGGTGGAAATGAATATCGGTCGGGTGCGGGCCCGGCTGGCCATGCCGGCGGCCTTTTGCGGCGCCATGCCTTCATGGCGATATCGGTTGATATACTGCATCAGCAGAATTGAATTATTAACCACAATCCCCGCCAGCGACGCCGCCCCAATCAGCGACGGCATGGAAATATCAAAGCCCATCAGCACATGCCCCCAGATCGACCCGATCAGGGCCAGCGGAATGGCGACCATCACGATCAGTGGCTCTACATAACTGCGAAACTGGAACGACAGGATCAGAAAAACCCCCAGCATCCCTATGCCCAGACCACGCCCGATGGATGCGGCGGTTTGGGCGGTGGCGGCCACCTGCCCCAGAAATTCAACCTTCAGATCAGGGTAGTTTTCTTCAAACCCCGGCAACCAGTTCTTTTGCATATCACCAACCAACGCACCGGCATTTGCCTTGCCCGCGTCCACATCGGCCTTGACCGTAACAGTGCGCACCCCATCCACCAGGGTGATTTTGGCCCAGTCGCGGGCCTCAACCATATCGGTGACCACACCCAGCGGCACCGACTGACCACTGCGTGAGGTCAGTGTTGCATGTTCCAGACTATCGGGCGCGGCGCGTTCATCGGCCGACTGGCTGACGGTGATTTCGACCGTCTGATCGCCCAGTTGCAGGCTGTCCACAATATCGCCCAACATGCCGGATCGCAATTGTGACGCCACCGATTGCGACGTAAAGCCCAGAACATTCGCCCCCTCAGACAGGGACAACTGGCGTTGCGGCTTACCGGGGCGCAAGTCGTCCATCACGTTGAACACCCCGACATAGCCATTCAGATATTGCACCAGATCCTGTGCGCCCAGTTTCATACGCGCCAGATCGCCGCCCTGAAAACGCACCTCAATCGGCACACCGGCAGGGCCAAACCCGGGTTCCTGAATGGTCATGTTGATCAGACCAAATATCGGGCCAATTTCCTGCCGCCACAGGGGGATCAGCGCATCAAGGGATGTATCACGCGCCTCGGCCGTTAACAGATCAATGCCGATGGTGGCCACGTGGGGGCCACTTTCGCCCGCACTCAGGTTTTCGTTAAACCGCACCTGAATGGCCTGCACCAGATCCTGCCCGTCAGGTTGACCCAGATCGGCGTTGATCCGGTGCAGGGCATCAACAACCTGTGCCACGGCCTGTTCGGTGCGCGCCAGTGGCGTGCCCTGCGGCATCAACAGGCGGGCCTCAAGCACATCGCCTTCCATGTCGGGCATGGCTTCCATCTTGATATTGCCGCCGGCAAAATACCCCACCGACCCCAGCAGCGCGACAATCAGCAGACCCAGCACAACATAGCGCCCGTAAATCGCCGCATCGGCAATTTTGCCCACCCCTTCGCGGAAATATTCAAAGCCCCCGTCAAAGGTGCGCGAAAACCGCCCCGGTTTTTTGCCAGCGGCATGGGCAATGGGGCCTTTCAGGTGGTGGGGCAATATCCAAAACGCTTCGATCAGGCTGGCCGCAAGGGCCGCCAGCAGAACAATTGGCATCACCTCAAGCACCGTGCCCAGATCACCAGACAAAAATGACAGCGGCCCAAACACCGCAATCGTGGTCAAAAAGGACGA
>DAOURA010000129.1 GCA_030625325.1 Marinosulfonomonas sp. | reverse complement strand
CAAAAGGTTAACGCCCCATGTCCGACAAACCCGTTGTCACCCGTTTTGCCCCGTCACCCACAGGCACCCTGCATATTGGCGGCGCACGCACGGCGCTGTTCAACTGGTTGTTTGCCCGCGGGCGTGGCGGTAAATTCCTGTTGCGGATCGAAGACACTGATCGCGCGCGATCCACACCAGAGGCAACGGCCGCAATTTACGCCGGGCTGAAATGGCTGGGCCTTGACTGGGATGGTGACGCCACCAGCCAGTTCGAAGGCGCCGCGCGCCACGCCGCCGTCGCCCATGAAATGCTAGCCCGTGGCCACGCCTATAAATGCTTTGCCACGCAGGATGAAATTCAGGCGTTCCGTGACGCGGCGCGCGGTGAAGGGCGCTCAACCCTGTATCAATCCCCCTGGCGTGACGTGGCCCCGGCCGATCACCCGGACGCGCCCTATGTTATCCGCGTAAAAGCCCCCAAATCCGGTGAAACCGTAATCATGGATCAGGTTCAGGGCCGGGTCGTGTGGAAAAATGACCAACTGGATGACATGATCTGCCTGCGCTCTGACGGCACCCCCACCTATATGCTGGCCGTTGTTGTTGATGACCATGACATGGGTGTCACCCATGTGATCCGGGGTGATGATCATCTGGCCAACGCGGCGCGCCAGACCTTGGTTTATAACGCCATGGGCTGGGACGTGCCGGTTTGGGCGCATATCCCCCTGATCCACGGGCCAGATGGCAAGAAAATGTCAAAACGTCACGGCGCAACCGGGGTGGAAGAATATCAGGCCCTTGGTTATCCGGCGGCGGGTATGCGCAACTATCTGACGCGCCTTGGCTGGTCCCATGGGGACGACGAATTCTTTAGTGATGAACAAGCCCGCGACTGGTTCAATCTGGGCAGTATCGGTAAATCCCCATCCCGTTTTGACACCAAGAAGCTGGAAAATATCTGCGGTCAGCACATGGCGGTGGCCGATGATGCTGCACTCGTAGCAGAAATCACCACATTTCTGGCCGCCACGGGCCGCGAAAAACTGTCGGATGATCAGAATGCTGGTTTAACGCGGGCCATGTATTGCCTGAAAGAGCGCAGTAAAACACTTCCGCAACTGATTGATAAAGCATACTTTATCCTGACTGATCGGCCCATTGAACCAGATGAAAAATCTGCCCGGTCACTGGAAACTGTATCCCGTGGTATGCTGAAGGAATTGACGCCGCACCTGCAAACTGTTAGCTGGGGGCGCGACACGCTGGAAACCGTCGTGGCCGAGTTTGCGCTGGCCCATGACACCAAGCTAGGCAAGATTGCGCAGCCCCTAAGGGCCGCCCTTGCCGGGCGTACTGTTTCACCCAGTGTATTTGACATGATGCTTGTTCTGGGCCGCGATGAAACGCTTGCCCGGCTTGGCGACGTGCAGGGCTGAACAGCCTTATAATATGTAAAGGGTCTGGCCAGTTTGGGCCGACCAGCCTGAAGGGAATAACTATGGCAGACGACAATCGTACCGCAACGCTGACTTTCGACAATAAAAAGGTGGATTTGCCAATACATTCCCCATCCGTGGGCCCCGACGTTCTTGATATCCGTAAGCTTTATGGTCAGGGTGGGGTGTTCACCTTTGATCCGGGCTATACATCCACCGCGAGCTGCGAATCTTCGATCACCTTTATCGATGGTGACGAAGGTGTGCTGTTGCACCGGGGCTATCCTATCGACCAACTGGCCGAAAAATCCCATTATCTAGAGGTCTGCTACCTGCTGCTTTACGGCGAACTGCCCGAGGGTGACCAGCTGGAAGATTTTGAATCCCGCGTCACCAGCCATACCATGCTGCACGAACAGATGATGTTCTTTTTCCGTGGCTTTCGGCGCGATGCACACCCAATGGCACTTATGACCGGCGTGGTTGGGGCGATGTCCGCATTTTACCACGATTCGACCGATATAGCCGACCCCTGGCAGCGCGAAGTCGCCACAATCCGCCTAATTGCGAAAATGCCAACGATTGCCGCGATGGCCTATAAATTCACCATTGGGCAGCCGTTTGTCTATCCGCGCAATGATCTGGATTATTCATCCAACTTCCTGCGCATGTGCTTTGCGGTGCCGTCAGAAGATTATGAAGTGAACCCGATCCTTAGCCGCGCCATGGACCGGATATTTACCCTGCACGCCGACCACGAACAAAACGCATCCACATCTACAGTTCGTTTGGCTTCCAGCTCGGGTGCCAACCCGTTTGCCTGTATCGCGGCCGGCATTGCCTGCCTGTGGGGGCCTGCCCACGGTGGCGCCAACCAGGCTTGCCTTGAGATGCTGAAAGAAATCGGAACGGTTGATCGTATTCCTGAATTCATCGCCCGCGCCAAAGATAAAAATGACCCCTTCCGCCTGATGGGCTTTGGCCACCGGGTTTATAAAAACTTTGACCCCCGGGCGACGGTGCTGAAGCAATCGGCCGACGAAGTCCTTGAATTGCTGGGCGTTGAAAACAACCCAACCCTGCAAGTGGCCAAAGCATTAGAAGCCGCCGCCCTGGCAGACCCATACTTTGCCGAGAAAAAACTGTTCCCGAATGTGGACTTTTATTCTGGTATTATACTTGAGGCCATGGGCTTTCCCACATCGATGTTCACACCGATTTTCGCGGTTTCCCGCACCGTTGGCTGGATTTCCCAGTGGAAAGAAATGATCGCAGATCCGGCAATGAAAATCGGCCGCCCACGGCAACTTTATACCGGTGCGACCTATCGCGACTATGTGGATGTGGAAAACCGCTAAACCCTAAAAAAATAGTGACGCCTTTGGCGTCATTGTTTTTACTCGCCCCTCAAACGGGGCTCGGGTTTGCGCTGCGCGCGCGGATATTTAAACGAAAAAGAAGCCCGCTTCATCTTTGTCAAAATATCCCCGCCGGAGGCAAATCGCCCGCAGGGCTAAACAAAATGCGCCGTCAGGCGCACAATCTGATCAGCGCCCTTCAAATTTTGCGGGGCGTTTTTCCATGAAGGCCATTACACCTTCTTTGAAGTCCCGGGTCTTGCCGCATTCCCCCTGCAGGCGCGCCTCAAGGTTAAGCTGCTCTGTCAGGTCGTTGTCATAGGATGCACGAAGGGCTGTTTTGATGCTGTGATAGGCTTGGGTTGGCCCGGCGGCCAGCTTGGCGGCCCGTCCGTTCCAGTGCTCGGCGAATTCATCGTCAGGTATCACTTCCCAGATCATGCCCCACTCAACCGCTTGCGCCGCGCTGATTGGTTCGGCAAACAGGGCCGCGCCCATTGCCTTGGCAAATCCGATCTGGCGGGGCAGCCAGTATGTGCCCCCCGCATCCGGGATCAGGCCGATACGGCTGAAGGCCTGCAAAAATACGGCACTTTCGCTGGCGATCACCACATCTGCAGACAGGGCCAGGTTTGCCCCCGCCCCGGCGGCGGCCCCATTTACGGCCGATATGGTCGGGATTTTGCAATCATAAATTGCGCGCAACATCGGTTCATATTCGTCGCGCAAGGTGCGTTCTAAATCAACATTGTCGGCCGTGGCCCTGTCCCCCAAGTCCTGGCCTGAACAAAATGCGCCACCCCGCCCGGTTATCACCAGCACCCGCGCCTGATTTTCGGCGTCTTTGACCGCATGCAGGATTTCGGCCCGCATTTGGGTGTTCAGGGCATTGCGCACCTCTGGCCGGTTCAGGGTGATCACCCCGACATCGCCCCGAATTGACAGGCGAATGGTTTGATATTGCATTTGATTATGCTCCGTCAGATGGGTTTTTCTAAGATTAGCGTAACGGGCGTGCAAGAAAAGGCTAACGCCCCGTCACCCTTTTAAAATTTCGTCCAGTCGGCGCTGTTCATCATCGTTCAGCTGATCCGGCCCCGCCCCCTGTTCACGCCGCCTGAGATAGGTAAACCCAATCCCGAAGGCCAGCACCAACATGACCGGCCCGGCAACCCACAGAATTGCATTTGCCCCGCCTGTGGTGGGTTTCAGCAATACATATTCGCCGTAGCGGTCCACCAGATAGGTCACCACCTGTTCGTCACTGTCCCCTGCCACCAGACGTTCGCGCACCAGAACGCGCAGCTCTCGCGCCAGATCGGCGTTGGAATCATCAATATTTTCGTTACGGCACACCAAACAACGCAAGCCCTTTGACAGAACCCGCGCGCGCGCTTCCAACGCTGGATCATCCAGAACTTCGCTTGGCTTTACGGCCCAGACGGGGCTGGCCAGCAGGCACAGGATCAATAGCAAACGTTTCATTCGGCAGGCACCCCAACGGTCGTTCCCTTGCGCCGGCGCGCGCCTGCGCCAACCCGGTAACGCCTGTCGGTCAAGCTAAGAACCGCCCCCAGCGCCATGATAATCGCCCCGGCCCAGATCCAGTTGGCCAACGGTTTAACATAGGTGCGCACCGCCCAGCCACCATCGGTCTGGCGATCACCGATTACCAGATAGATGTCACGAAGCAGGCCGTTATCAATATCGGCCTCGGTGGTGGGCATTTGTTGCACCGGATAGCTGCGCTTTTCCGGGGTCAGGTGGGCCACTTCGCGCCCATCCTTTGTTACGGTCATATCCGCCATGATGGCCGAATAATTCGGTCCGTCTTCGCGACGCACATCATTCAGACTGATGGTATAGCCTGCCACTTCGAAACTGTCGCCCACGCGGGCCACGCGGATGTCTTCCACTTCCCAGGCCATCATCCCGGCGATCCCGGCAATTGTGATGCCAAGGCCGCCATGGGCCATCACCCGGCCCCAGTCCGCCCTTGGCAGGCGCAAAAGGCGGGCGAATTTACCCGCCAAATCACCACGTCCGGTCCGTTGCCACAGGTCCATGGCGGAACCAGCGATTAGCCAGATAGCCAGGGCAATTCCAACCGGCCCAAGGTTTGAGCGGCCCGTCTGCATGGTCCAGACCAGCGCGCCACCGGCCACCGACAGCGCCAGCACACCCCAAAGGGGGGCCATTGCTTTGCCCATTTTTGCCCGTTTCCACGGCAACAAAACACCAATGGGCAACGCAACCGCCAGCGCCACCATAAAGGGGGTGAATGCGGCCTCAAAAAACGGTGCGCCAACGGATAGTTTGCGCCCGAAAAATAGCTCGGCAATCAGCGGCCACATGGTGCCGATGAACACCACAAATGATGCAACCGCCAGCAGGATATTATTTAGAACCAGCGCGCTTTCGCGGCTTACCACGGCAAAGACGCCCTTGGCTTCCATCGCCCCGGCGCGCGCGGCATAAAGGGTCAGCGCACCGCCCATGAACACCGCCAGAATGATCAGGATAAAAAAGCCCCGCTCCGGGTCATTGGCAAAGGCGTGCACACTGGTGATGATGCCTGAACGCACAATAAACGTGCCCATCAGCGAAAAGCCAAAGGCCAGAATCGCCAGCAGGATTGTCCAGCTTTTCAGGGCCTCGCGCTTTTCCACAACAATCGCGGAATGCAGCAGGGCCGTTGAAATCAGCCATGGCATAAAGGACGCATTTTCCACCGGATCCCAGAACCAAAAACCACCCCAGCCCAGTTCGTAATAGGCCCACCAGGACCCCAGCGCGATACCCACGGTTAAAAACAACCACGCCGCCAGTGTCCATGGCCGCACCCAGCGCCCCCAGGCCGCATCAACGCGCCCTTCCAAAAGGGCCGCAACCGCAAAGGAAAACGCCATCGAAAGGCCAACATAACCAAGATATAAAAACGGCGGGTGAAACGCCAAACCCGGGTCTTGCAACAGCGGGTTCAGCCCCTGCCCGTTCAGCGGTGCAAACTCAACGCGCAAAAACGGGTTGGACGTGAACAGAACAAACGCCAGAAACGCCACCCCGATCATGCCCTGAACACCCAACACCCGTGCGCGCAATGTCGCCGGCAGGTTTTTCCCAAAAACGGCCGCACAGGCCCCAAACATCGCCAGTATCAGCACCCATAACAGAACAGATCCCTCATGGTTGCCCCACACGCCGGTGACTTTGTACAGCATCGGCTTGTCGGTATGGGAATTTTGCACCACCAGTGACAGGGAAAAATCCGATATCACAAAGGCCCAGGTCAGAACACCAAAGGAAAAGGCCGTCAGCAAAAACTGCACATAGGCGGCCGGTTCGGCCACCGCCATCCACGACGCCCGGCGCTGATGCGCCCCGATAAGTGGCACCACACCCTGTACCAGAGCAACGAATAGCGCAAGAATCAGCGCGAAATGTCCAAGTTCAATCAGCATGCCCGCACCCTAGCCATGTGCAGGCAAAGCGCAATGGCTCAGATGCCGAAACTGGCACGTATTCGATCACATATTCGCGGGTTTTACCTTATTGTCGGCCCGCCGCCTGACGGGGATGGTTACTGGCCCCGCCAACAACGCGAAACCGCCCTTCAACCACATTGTCGGGCACGTCACGAATGGCCGCCAGACAATCACGCAGTGCGGCGTCAAATTCGGCCACAGCCTGTCGGTTCTTTTCAATCGCTTCTTTCAGGTTCTTCGCCATATCAGCCCCTTATCCCTTTGCCCGTGGTAATCTTTCGCGGATCAGTGTCGTAAGTTCAATCAAAACTATTGAATTTTTATTAACCACATCGCGCGTTGCCTGA
>DAOURA010000087.1 GCA_030625325.1 Marinosulfonomonas sp. | reverse complement strand
GGCAGGTGCCACGGGTCAAATGTTTCAATCCCTGCCGGTGGCCAGATGCCGTCAATCTTTGGCGACCCTTCGGTCATCGGGTACATGGCGTGCTTGAAAAAGCTCCAGAACCAGGCGGCAAAGAACATCACTTCGGACATGATGAACAAAACAACGCCATAGCGCAGGCCAATGGCAACAACCGGTGTGTGATCGCCTTCGTTGGATTCGGTCACAACATCGGACCACCATGCGTACATTACGTAAAGCACGCCGGCCAAACCGATAAAGAACAGCCAAGGGCTGTTGTTTTGCAGTTGCGGGGAAATCCACAGGACCAACCCAAAGAACATTAAAAACCCGGATACGGCCCCCATAAAGGGCCAAATCGAAGGGCTTAGGATGTGATAGTCGTGGTCTTTTTCATGCGCCATAAACGGACCCCTGTCTGGGACTTAATTGGACCCTTCCAAAGCGTTCACCGACAGGTCGGCGTATTCTTCGGGCAGATCAGTTTCGTGAAATGTGTAGGACAGTGTGATGTGTTTTACAAACTTTGCATCACGATCCCGGGTAATTTCCGGATCAACATAGAATGTCACCGGCATCATGGCCCTTTCTCCGGGGGCCAAAACCTGCTCTTCAAAGCAGAAACAGTCAATTTTGGTGAAATGCCCACCTGCTTCATAGGGGGCTACGTTATAGCTGGCGGTTCCGGCCACCACATGATCGGTTGGGTTGTAGGCCTCATAAAACGCCAGTCCGGTTTCACCGATTTTCAGGGTCATTTCCCGCACCACGGGCTTAAATTCCCATGGCATGCCCCGTTCAAGGGACGCATCAAAGCGAACGATAATCGTTTGGTCCAGAACCTCGTCAGAACCGGCATCAGCCACCGATGTTACCCCGCCAAACCCGGTGACCGCGCAAAACCAGTTGTAAAACGGCACCGACGCCCAGGCCAGCGCCCCCATGACGACAACAACACTGACAGTCAGCGCAAGGGTGCGGTTGTTTCCCTGAAGGCTCACTCGGATGCCTCCAGCTGATCAATCCGCAGGGAATGGTCAGTGGCCTGCATTGGCTCGCCCCGGTTAAGCTTGGCAACCGTCAGTGCAAACACCAAAATGACAAAGGCCCCCAAAACAACCCCGACACCCAGATTGCGCGACATCCGGCGTTTGTGGATTTCATGTTCATGGGACAGCCCCATTACCAGCCCCCCAACCCGTATGTTTTCAGGGTTGCTTCGGTTAAAAGCGCGCCAAAACTCAGGAACAAATAGATCAGTGAAAAGCGAAAGAATGATTTTTCAACGCGGTATTTATCAGCACTTGCCACGTCTTCCGGGCGACGCCAGATCGCAACAGCCCCCTTCAGGAACCACAGGTTCATCAGCACGGCACTGGCCATATAGACCGGGCCGCCGATTGATGTCAGCCCAAGGCCGATGGACACCGGAATAAGCGCAACCGTATAGGCCAGAATATGTTTGCGCGTCACCGGGCGCCCGTGGGTCACCGTCAACATCGGCACACCAGCCTTGGAATAGTCTTCCTTCATAAACAGCGCCAGCGCCCAGAAATGCGGTGGCGTCCAGGTCAGGATCAACAGGAACATCAGACTGCTTTCCAATGACACACCACCGGTCACAACCGCCCAGCCGATCATTGGCGGAAACGCCCCCGCCGCCCCACCGATCACGATGTTTTGCGGGGTCCAGCGTTTTAACCACATGGTGTAAACCACAGCGTAAAAGAAAATCGTAAAGGCCAGCAAGCCAGCCGCTACAAAATTTGCCGCCAGCGCCAGCATAACCGTCGCCATCACCGACAGGGTTATCCCAATGGCAAAGGCTTCACCGGCCGTGACCAGCCCGGACGGAACCGGACGTGACGCGGTGCGTTTCATCACGGCGTCAATATCGGCGTCATACCACATGTTCAGCGCACCAGACGCCCCGGCCCCAACCGCAATGAACAAGATTGAGGCAAAGCCAACAACCGGGTTCACCCCCCCCGGCGCGACCAACAACCCAACAAGGGCCGTGAAAATCACAAGCGACATCACACGCGGCTTTAGCAGGGCGAAATAATCGCCAAAGCTTGCTTCGTTTGGTTCGCTGAATGCACTGGTGTCAGACATGAATTGACCCTGTTGAACGGGGGCGCGCAACTGCGCGGCCCAGAAAATCAGTTATTGGCGGCGACAGTGATATTTTGCGGCGTTCCGGCAAATTCTGTGATCGCGCCCTTTAGCCAGGCATCATATGCGTCCTGACTGACGGCTTTCACTGTGATTGGCATATAGGTGTGGTCTTTGCCGCAAAGTTCAGAACATTGCCCAAAATAGACGCCTTCTTTGTCCACATTGAACCAAAGCTCTGCCAAACGCCCCGGAACACCGTCCTGCTTGACGCCAAAGGCAGGCATCGCCCAGGAATGGATCACATCCGAACCGGTCACTTGCATCACGACGATTTTGCCAACCGGCACAACAACGGCGTTGTCTGTGGCAAGCAGGTATTCGTCCTGACTATAACCATATTCTTCCAGTTCTTCGCGTGCCAGCATGAACGCATCAAATTCAAATTCCTGATCCGGGTATTCATAGCTCCAGTACCACTGGTTCCCGGTTGCTTTGATGGTGATGTCCGCCACCGGAATTTCCTGTTGTTTGAACAGGATTTGCAGGGAAAACGACCCGATGAAAATCAGGATCAGAATTGGAACAATGGTCCACGTAACTTCAAGCGGTGTGTTGTGGGTGACACGTGACGCAATTGGATTGGCGCGTTTGTTGAACCGCACAATTGTGATCACCAGCAAAAGCGTCACAAAAGCAACGATCCCAAAGATAATTATATTCACAAAGTTTTCCAACCACTGCTGATCGGATGCTAATTCTGTGGCGGCAGGTTGGAAATTGACGCCACCGGGAATGGGTTTGCCGATTACTTCAAGGCCCTGCAACTGGTCCTGTGCAAACGCAACACCCGACAGTGTGGTTCCAATAACAAAGGCCCAAAGGCCTGAAAGAATGGTCAAAAAGCGCATTTTATCTTCCTGTTGAACGCACGGTTTAATCCGCGGTGCTTCGGGTTGCCCGATGGTTTGGACGGAATCCCGTTGTGTCTGGACGATTTGAAACCATATTAGGGGCTGCGAGACAAGCAAATCCATCGTAATAATGTGCACTTTATTGCAGAAATGCCGCCGAATGCCGGAGAAACAGATGCCATCAGACCATTTTCGCCCCTTTGAAGACGACCTTGATCAGGATCGCGCGCTTGCACTTTTGCGTCAGGCGGTGGCCGGGGCCGACGACGGTGAACTGTTTATCGAGCGTCGCCGCAGCGAAGTTTTGGTCTTTGATGACGGCCGGGTGAAAACTGCCAGTTACGACGCCGCCGAAGGGTTTGGCCTGCGCGCCGTTCTGGGGGAAACCACAGGTTACGCCCATTCCACCGACCTTAGCGAAAGCGCGCTGAAACGGGCGGTGGAAACCGCGCGTCTTGCCGTTGGCGCAGGCGGCGGGTCACTGGCCGCGGCCCCGATGGCAACCAACCGGCGCCTTTATACAGACAAGGACCCGATGGAAGACGCCAGTTTTCCGGTGAAAATTGAAACCCTGCGCGAAATTGATGCCTATGCCCGCGATCTGGACAAACGTGTGGTGCAGGTCTCGGCGACCATTGCCGCGTCAATGCAGGAAATTGAGATCCTGCGCCCCGAAGGCACGCTGGTGCGTGATGCGCGCCCGATGACCCGGGTTAATATCTCGGTCATCGTGGAAGAAAACGGACGGCGCGAATCGGGCGGGCACGGCTCAGGCGGGCGCGCCCCCCTGACCGGGCTGATCGACCCAACACAGTGGAAAAGCACCACCAAAGAGGCCCTGCGCATCGCGTTGGTCAATCTGGACGCCGTACCAGCCCCCGCCGGGGGTATGGATGTGGTGCTTGGCGCTGGCTGGCCCGGAATTTTGCTGCACGAAGCCGTGGGCCATGGGCTGGAAGGAGATTTCAACCGCAAGAAAACATCCGTGTTTTCCGGGCTGCTTGGCAAACAGGTCGCCGCCAGGGGGGTCACGGTTATTGATGATGGCACGATCCCCGACAGGCGTGGTTCCCTTAGTGTTGACGACGAAGGTACACCGTCAGCCAGAAACACCCTGATCGAAGACGGCGTTCTTGTGGGGTTCATGCAAGACCGCCAAAACGCCCGCCTTATGGGGGTGGCCCCAACCGGCAATGGGCGGCGCGAAAGTTATGCCCATGCGCCGATGCCCCGGATGACCAACACCTATATGCTGGGCGGGGGCGGCACGCCGGCCGACATTGTCGCCGAAATGAAAGATGGTATTTATGCCGTGGGGTTTGGTGGCGGTCAGGTGGACATCACCAATGGCAAGTTCGTGTTTTCCTGCACCGAGGCCTATCGCGTTGAGAACGGTAAAATCGGCGCGCCGGTTAAGGGTGCAACCCTGATCGGGGATGGCGCCACCGCCATGCAGCACATCCGCGCCATTGGCAATGATATGGCAATGGATCCGGGTATCGGCACCTGCGGCAAGGCCGGGCAATCGGTTCCCGTAGGGGTAGGCCAGCCAACGCTGTTGATTGGCGGGCTGACAGTTGGCGGGTCGGCCACGTAAGCATATGAACGGCAAAATTGTGTGGATTTGCGCCGGGGCATGCCTCCGGCGGGAGTATTTTTGCAAAGAAAAGCCATGTTCACGTTGTGTTAACCAAGTTCAGGCCAATGTGTTTCCGCAAGAGACGGAAATTTTACATGACCAAGGAACTATTCCCTTCCGACCACCCACTCACACCCCCCCACCATGAGGAAGACTGGTTATGCTGGCTCCGTCTCTTGCGATCCCGGCGCGTCGGGCCAGCAACATTTCGCCGCCTGATTAAGGAACACGGATCCGCCGGGGTAGCCCTTGAGGCACTTCCAAATGTTGCCCGTGCCGCCGGTGTTGCCGATTATCAACCATACCCGATTGAAGCAGCGCAGGCAGAAATGCAGACAGGCAAACTGGCAGGTGCCCGCCTGATTGCACTTGGCGCGCCTGACTACCCGCCCCTGTTGGCCCAAATTCCTGATGCGCCCCCCCTGCTTTGGGCCCTGGGGCAGGCGGAAGTCGCAACACGCCCGCTGATTGCGATCGTTGGCGCACGAAATGCTTCAAGCGTTGGCACCCGCCTGGCACGCCGTCTGGCGCAGGGGCTGGGTGAGGCCGGGTATGGCGTTGTGTCGGGGCTGGCGCGCGGCATCGATGCTGCCGCCCATATCGCGGCCACAAAAACCGGGACAATTGCGGTTATGGCTGGCGGCGTTGATGTCATTTACCCGACAGAAAACACGGTTCTGGCCCAGGAAATCCTGGAAACCGGCCTGCGCCTGTCCGAACACCCAATGGGCCTGCGCCCCTTTGCCCGCCATTTTCCACAGCGCAATCGGATCATATCAGGTCTGTGCCAGGGGGTGATCGTGGTCGAAGCCGCCGCCCGTTCCGGCAGCCTGATAACCGCGCGCTGCGCCCTTGATCAGGGCCGCGACGTTTTGGCCGTGCCCGGTCACCCGTTTGACGGGCGCGCATCGGGGGGGAACATCCTGATCCGGGACGGCGCAACGCTGGTGCGTTCAGTGGATGATGTGATTGGCGCACTTGAACCCCCATCACCAACGGCCACCCCCGCACCGAAACCATCAAGCAACCCACCAGAACCTGACCACCGCCGCCCTGATGCAAATCAGCTTCATACAGAAATTCTGAACCGCCTTGGCCCCTGTCCGATGGCCGAAGACCAATTAATCCGCGACCTGAAAATCACCGCGTCTGATATTGCACCCGCACTTGTGAATTTGGAACTTGATGGCAAGATCAACCGCCAGCCCGGTGGAATGCTGCACCTTGCCTATTAGCCCCGGCCTTCATCTTTGCCAAAATATCCCCGCCGGAGGCATCGATCAGCCCCGCAGGGGATGATCCACAGGAAAAAGCGACACCCAAACACCAAAAAATCATTCTAAACACAGCGCATTGACATCCCCCCCATTCCCGCCACATCTTCGCGCGCCATTACGCTAGGTCCGAGTCGAGAGGAAATTCATGCCCGTTGTCGTTGTCGAATCCCCTGCTAAAGCCAAGACAATAAACAAATATCTTGGTGACAATTATACTGTCCTTGCATCCTATGGGCATGTTCGTGACCTGCCGCCAAAGGATGGTTCGGTCGACACCGATAACGATTTCGAAATGAAATGGGAAATCGGATATGACAGCCGCAAGCATGTCAAAGCCATCGCTGACGCCCTGAAAGACGACAACGAACTGATCCTCGCGACTGACCCGGACCGCGAAGGCGAAGCCATCAGCTGGCATTTGGAAGAGGCGCTCAGAAAACGAAAAGTTATCAAAAAGGATACCCCCGTCAGCCGGGTGGTATTCAATGCGATCACAAAATCGGCCGTAACTGAGGCCATGAAAAACCCGCGTCAGGTGGATATGCCACTGGTCAACGCCTATCTGGCACGCCGCGCGCTGGATTATCTGGTTGGGTTTAATCTGTCGCCCGTTTTGTGGCGCAAACTGCCCGGCGCAAAATCGGCCGGGCGCGTGCAATCCGTTTGCCTGCGCCTGATTGTTGAACGCGAAATGGAGATTGAAGCCTTCAACCCCCGCGAATATTGGAGCGTGAAGTCAATACTATCCACACCACGCGGCCAGACATATGAGGCCCGCCTGACCCATTTGGCCGGTAAAAAGCTTGAAAAATTCGATCTTGAAAATACGACACAGGCAGAATTGGCCGTGCAGGCAATCAACAGCCGCGACCTGAACGTTCAGTCGGTCGAAGCAAAACCCGCCAACCGCAACCCGTCCGCCCCGTTCATGACGTCCACCCTGCAACAGGAAGCCAGCCGTAAATTTGGCTTTGGCGCGCGCCAAACCATGAGCAACGCACAGCGCCTGTATGAAGCCGGGTATATCACCTATATGCGGACAGACGGCATTGATATGGCCCCCGAGGCCGTGACGGCCACACGTGATACGATCAATGATAGGTATGGCGACACCTACCTGCCCCAAAGTCCGCGCATGTATAAAAACAAAGTCAAAAATGCGCAGGAAGCCCACGAATGTATTCGCCCCACAGAACTGGCCCGTTCAGCCGATCAGCTGAAAATTACAGATGCAGATCAGCGCAAACTGTATGACCTGATCTGGAAACGCACAATCGCCAGCCAGATGGCCGCCGCCCGCCTGGAACGTACCACCGTTGATGTGGCCAGTGATGATGGCCAGATCACCCTGCGCGCCACCGGCCAGGTGATGATGTTTGACGGCTTTATGCGCGTCTATGAAGAAGGCCGCGATGACAGCGTTGTTGACGACGACGACAAGCGCCTGCCACAGATCAGCCAAGGCGAAGCCGCCGACAAGGGCACCGTGACGCCCGAACAGCATTTCACCCAGCCCCAGCCCCGTTATACCGAGGCGACACTGGTCAAGCGCATGGAAGAACTGGGCATTGGCCGCCCGTCCACCTATGCCAGCGTGGTCACCACCATTCAGGACCGCGAATACGTCCGCAAAGATAAAAACCGCCTGATCCCTGAAGACAAAGGCCGGTTGGTCACGATATTCTTGCTGAACTATTTCCGTCAGTATGTGGGCTATGAATTCACCGCCAATCTGGAAGACCAGCTTGATGATGTCTCCGCAGGTGAGCGCGACTATAAGGACGTTTTGGGACGGTTCTGGCGCGACTTTTCAGCCGCCATTGGTGAAACATCCGAACTGCGTATCCGCGAAGTGTTGGACAAAATTGATGAGGTTCTTGAACCCCATGTTTTTCCCGCAAATGAAGACGGCAGTGACCCTCGGGTCTGCAAAAAATGCGGCGAAGGTCGGCTTGGCCTGAAAACGGCCCGCTCCGGCAGCGCCTTTATTGGCTGTTCAAACTATCCTGAATGCCGCTTTACCCGCCCCCTAAACCCGCCAAGTGGTGACGGCGTCGAAGAAAATGGTGATCGTGTCCTCGGGCAGGATCAGGGCGACGAAATTTCCCTGCGCACCGGGCGCTTTGGTCCCTACGTGCAACGCGGCGAACCAACCGAAGAGGCCCCCAAGCCACCGCGCGCCAGCATTCCTAAAGGTTGGGACGTAGCAGCGATTGATCTTGAAAAGGCACTGATGCTGCTGGCACTGCCGCGCGAAGTTGGCCCCCACCCCGAAGACGGCGTGATGATCGAAGCCAGTATCGGGCGTTATGGCCCCTACGTGAAGCACGGTCGGTTGTACGCGAATATCAAAGAAGTTGATGACGTTTTCACCATCGGAATGAACCGCGCGGTTGAAGAACTGGCCAAGAAACTGGCCACCCGTGGCGGTGGTCGCGCGGCAGCAAAACCGTTGTTTGAATTGGGCGAACACCCGGAAAGCGGTGGCCCGGTAAACGTCATGGACGGCAAATATGGCCCCTACGTGAAATGGGAAAAGGTCAACGCCACCATCACCAAGGGCACAGAACCCGGTGATGTCACCATGGAAATGGCTGTTGAACTGATCACGGCCAAGGCGGCTAAAAAGGGCGGTCGCAAAAAAGCTGCACCCAAGAAAAAGCCAGCCGCCAAAAAGAAACCCGCCGCCAAGAAAAAGCCAGCCGCAAAAAAAGCAGCGGCCAAAAAGGCCTGACCGGTCGCCAACTGGCCCGAATTATTTGATCATCGCAGCCGCGCGCCAATTGACTCTGTTCAATGGCAGCGCCAAAACGTCCCAATCACCATTGCAGGGGAATTCGGATGCAAAAGGTCTATAGCTCGGCAAAACAGGCGCTGGACGGCCTGT
>DAOURA010000146.1 GCA_030625325.1 Marinosulfonomonas sp. | reverse complement strand
TGGTGGATCAGCGCGCCCATGGCGGTGTCTTGTGGTGGGGTTGTGATTGGTTTGCCAAGGATATCAGCGGCGGCCATGCGCCCGGCCAACAGGCCCATTGCGGCACTTTCAACATACCCTTCCACCCCGGTGATTTGCCCGGCAAAGCGGATATTGGGGCGCGCGTGCAGGCGCATCTGATCATCCAGCAGGGTGGGGGAATTCATGAATGTATTGCGGTGAATGCCCCCAAGGCGGGCGAATTGCGCATTTTCCAGCCCGGGAATCATACGAAACACCTGTTTCTGGGCGCCGTGTTTCATTTTGGTCTGAAAGCCGACGATGTTAAACAGGGTGCCAAGTTTGTTGTCACGGCGCAGTTGCACCACGGCGTAGGCCTTGGTTTGCGGGTCATGCGGGTTGGTCAGGCCCACGGGTTTCATCGGGCCAAAACGCAGGGTTTCGCGCCCGCGTTCTGCCATGACTTCGATCGGCAGGCAGCCGTCGAAATAGCCGGCGGTTTCGCCGTCGTGAAATTCGGTTTTTTCGGCGGCCAGCAGGGCGTCAATAAACCCTTCGTATTGATCCTTGGTCATTGGGCAATTCAGGTATGCCTTTTGGTCGGCCTCGGTTTCGCCCTTGTCATAGCGTGATTGCATCCACGCCACGCCCATGTCGATACTGTCGGCGTAAACAATCGGTGCAATGGCATCAAAAAACGCAAGGCTTTCCTGACCGGATACATCGCAGATTGATTGGGCAAGGGCCGCCGATGTCAGGGGGCCGGTGGCAAATACCCAGTGACCACTGTCGGGCAGGGTGGTGATTTCGCCGTTTTGGATGGTGACATTGGGGTGGTTTCGCAATCGGTTGGTAACATCGCGCGAAAAGGCGTCACGATCGACGGCAAGCGCGCTGCCCGCGGGCAGGGCGTTGGCATCAGCCATTTCCATGATCAACCCGTTTGCCGCGCGCATTTCCCAGTGCAGCAGGCCCACGGCATTACCCTGATCATCATCCGAGCGGAAGGAATTTGAACAGACCATTTCCGCCAGATCGCCGGTTTTATGGGCAAAGGTTGCAACCTTTGGGCGCATTTCGTGGATGATGACGTTTACGCCAAGGTTTGCGGCCTGCCAGGCTGCTTCTGATCCGGCAAGGCCGCCGCCGACGATGTTCAGGGTGTTTTCCATGGGGGCGATTTAGGCCATCATCGGTTGAAAGAAAAGCCCCGCCTGCGTTAATTGCAAAGGCGGGGCGGCAGCGCCAGATATTATTCGGGCGCTGCGCCCAATTCTTCTGTTTCCTCATCGCTGGCGTCGGCAATCCAGGCGACTGACACAACGATTTCACCCTTGGCGGTGTTGAAAACTTTCACCCCGCCGGCACTGCGTGAGCGGAAGGAAATGCCGTCAACCGGGCAGCGGATCGACTGGCCCTTGGATGTGGCCAGCATGATCTGGTCTTCCATTTCAACGGGAAAGGACGCCACCAGTTTGCCGCCGCGCATGGCCTTGTCCATCGCCGCGACGCCCTGACCACCGCGCCCGCGCAACGGGTAACCGTGGCTTGAGCTTAGCTTACCAGCGCCATCTGCGGTGATCGTGACGATCAGATCCTCGGCGGCCTTCATTTCGGCGTAGCGTTCTGGCGACAGATCAATATCGGCACCAATGTCTTCGTCATCGGTTTCGCCCGTATCATCGCCAACGCCGGCCATGGCGCGGCGCATTTTCAGATAGGCAATGCGTTCGTCACTGGTGGCCACAAAATGGCGGATCACCGACATTGAAACCACGGTGTCGTCGTCACCCAGTTTGATGCCGCGCACCCCTGTGGAATCGCGCCCCTTAAAGACCCGCACATCAGTTGCGCGGAACCGGATTGCACGGCCCGACGCGGTGACCAGCATCACGTCATCGTCTTCGGTGCAAATCCGTGCGTTCACCATTTGCACGTCTTCGGGCAATTTCATCGCGATTTTGCCGTTTGATTTAACGTTGGTGAAATCAGACAGGGCGTTGCGGCGCACACCACCGGCGGTGGTGGAAAATACGATTTGCAGGTTGTCCCATTCGTCCTCGGGGACATCAACGGGCATGATGGCGGCAATGGAAACACCCGGTGCCATTGGCAGGATGTTCACAATTGCCTTGCCCTTGGCGGTGCGTCCGCCCTGTGGCAGGCGCCATGTTTTCAGTTTGTAGACCATGCCGTCGGTGGAAAAGAACAACAATTGTGTGTGGGTGTTGGCCACGAACAGGGTTGTGACCACGTCTTCTTCTTTGGTGGACATGCCTGACAGGCCCTTGCCGCCACGTTTTTGTTCGCGAAATTCCGCCAATGGGGTGCGTTTGATCCAGCCCGCCGATGTGACGGTGACGACCATGTCTTCGCGCTCAATCAGGTCTTCGTCGTCCATGTCGCCGGACCAATCGACAACTTCGGTGCGCCGTGGCACGGCAAACTGTTCGCGAACCTCGTTCAGTTCATCGGAAATAATTGCCATGATACGGTCGCGGGAACGCAAAATATCCAAGTAATCCCGGATACTTGCAGCAAGAAGTTGAAGTTCATCAGTGACTTCTTTGACACCCATTGCCGTCAGGCGTTGCAGGCGCAGTTCCAGAATGGCGCGGGCCTGTGTTTCTGACAGGTTATATGTCCCGTCATCGTTCATTTTATGGGTCGGATCATCGATTAGCTGAATATATTCAGCAATATCATGCGCCGGCCAGGCGCGGGTCATCAGTTTTGCGCGCGCTTCAGCCGGATCGGCGGAAGACCGGATTGTCGCGACGATTTCATCGACATTGGACACAGCCACGGCCAGACCACACAGGATGTGGCTGCGTTCGCGGGCCTTGCGCAGGTCAAACGCGGTGCGGCGTGCGACGACTTCTTCGCGGAAGGTCACGAAATAGCTTAGGAAATCCCGCAGGGTAAGCTGTTCTGGCCGCCCAGAGTTCAGCGCCAGCATGTTGCAGCCAAAGGATGTCTGCAACGGGGTAAAGCGGAACAACTGGTTCAATACCACCTCGGCGGTGGCGTCGCGCTTTAGTTCGACAACAACACGCACGCCAACGCGATCACTTTCGTCACGCACGGCGGATATGCCTTCGATCTTTTTGTCGCGGGCCAGTTCGGCGATCTTTTCGATCATCGTGGCCTTGTTCACCTGATAGGGAATTTCATCAACCACGATGGCAAAGCGATCCTTGCGGATCTCTTCCACACGGGTCTTGGCGCGTAAAATCACACTGCCGCGCCCTTCCAGATAGGCCTTGCGCGCGCCACTGCGCCCCAAAATGATGCCGCCGGTCGGAAAGTCAGGGGCCGGGATGTAATCAATCAGCGCCTCGGACGACAAATCCGGGTCTTTGATCAGGGCCTGAGTCGCATCAATCACTTCGCCCAGATTATGGGGTGGGATATTGGTGGCCATGCCCACGGCGATACCGCCCGCACCATTGACCAGCATATTTGGAAAACGCGATGGCAGAACAGTTGGTTCGCGGTCCTTGCCGTCATAGTTGTCCTGAAAATCAACGGTGTCTTTGTCGATATCGGCCAGCATTGCACCGGCGACTTTTTCAAGGCGCACCTCGGTATATCGAAACGCCGCCGCCTTATCGCCATCCATCGAGCCAAAGTTGCCCTGACCATCAAGCAGGGGCAGGGACATGGAAAAATTCTGCGTCATCCGCACCAGTGCATCATAGATGGATGCGTCCCCGTGGGGGTGGTATTTACCCATGGTGTCGGCCACCGGACGGGCCGATTTACGATAGGACTTATCATGGGTATTTCCGGCCTCATTCATCGCATAAAGAATGCGCCGATGAACCGGTTTTAACCCGTCCCGCAGGTCCGGAATTGCCCGACTGACGATCACACTCATCGCGTAATCGAGGTATGAGGTCTTCATCTCATCCGTGATGTCAATTACCGGGCCGTCGTGCACTGCACGCTCTGGTCCATTTTCATCATCTAAATCAGGTGTTTGCGGGGTGTCATTCATGTTGTTTGCCGTCTGCTCTCTGCGGTACTATATGTTGTTGCGGCCAACCTATCAGAACCGGGATATGGGGTGCAATGGTCGCAGCAGATTAGTTTCTTAACTGTTGAGGTCACGGCAAATGCGGGCAATACTGTGGGTCTGATTGGGGGGTCGGAAATGGATGATCTGCAGATGAAATCAACACGTTTGTATGATGCAATAGACGCGCGGCGCGATGACCTGATTGCGCTGACCCGGGACTTGATCCGAATTCCCACGCTTAACCCGCCGGGCGACAATTACCTGGAAATTTGCGAATATCTGGCACGGCGTTTGAAAAAGTCCGGGTTTGGCGTTGAATTCGTGCGCGCGGTTGGCGCGGTTGGCGACAGTGATGCATACCCGCGCTGGAATATCGTGGCCCGGATTGAGGGCGCGCATTCCGGTGAATGTGTTCACTTTAATTCCCACACGGATGTGGTTGAGGTTGGCCGTGGCTGGACGTTTGACCCGTTTGGCGGCGAATTGCACGACGGTAAAGTCTATGGTCGGGGGGCCTGTGACATGAAGGGCGGGCTGGCCGCGTCAATCATTGCCGCCGAGGCGTTCTTGCAAAATTACCCGAATTTTTCCGGTGCGATTGAAATTTCCGGCACCGCAGACGAAGAAAGCGGCGGCCTTGGCGGGGTCGCCTATTTGGCAGAACAGGGGTATTTCGCACCGGAACGGGTGCAGCACGTTATTATACCCGAACCCCTGAACAAGGACCGGATCTGTTTGGGGCACCGGGGTGTCTGGTGGGGCGAAATTGAAACATTTGGGGAAATCGCCCACGGGTCAATGCCGTTTCTGGGCGATTGCGCGGTGCGCCATATGGGGGCGGTGCTGGACGAAATGGAAAACACCCTGTTCCCGGCGCTGGCGAAAAAACGCACCGACATGCCGGTGGTGCCAGAGGGTGCAAAACAATCCACCATGAACATAAATTCATTGCACGGCGGCGCGAATGAACCGGAACCTGATTATACCGGATTGCCGTCGGCCTGTGTGCCCGACAGTTGCCGCATGGTGGTGGACAGGCGTTTTCTGCTGGAAGAAAACATTGCCGAGGTTAAGGGCGAAATTAATGCCGTGCTGGAAAGCGTCAAAGCCAAACGGCCCAATTTCACCTATGAATTGCGGGAAGTTCACAGTGTAATTCCGACCATGACCGACAGGGATGCGCCGGTCGTGCAAACCGTGGCTGCCGCCATACGTGACGTGATGGGGGTTAAGGCCGAACTTGTGGTTTCGCCCGGCACATATGATCAAAAACACATTGCCCGGATCGGACGTTTGAAAAACTGCATTGCCTATGGCCCCGGAATACTGGACCTTGCCCATAAGCCGGATGAATATGTCGGCGTGCAGGATATGATCGACAGCGCCAAGGTTATGGGGCGCGCGTTGGAAACCCTATTAACGCCGCGAAACTGAACATGAATATACGCGAAACCCGAAACAGGAGACGAACGATGAAATACACCAGAGTATCTTTTGCGACTGCGGTTGTACTGGCCATGGGGGCCGGTCTGGCGCAGGCGGCACAGACCGATATTACCCTTGGTATGCAGCTTGAGCCACCACATCTGGACCCGACATCAGCCGCCGCTGGTGCCATTGATCAGGTGCTTTATGCCAATATCTTTGAGGGTCTGACGCGGTTTGCATCCGATGGTGCAATTATCGCCGGGTTGGCGCAAAGCTGGTATATTTCCGATGATGGGCTGACCTATACGTTTAGCCTGCATTCAGGGGTATAGTTCCATGACGGCACAACCATGGATTCGCGCGATGTAAAATTTTCGCTAGATCGCGCGCGGGCCGAAGATTCTGCCAATGCGCAAAAGGCATTGTATGCCGGTATCACATCGGTGGATGCGCTGGACCCGGAAACGGTTCGCATAACGCTGGCCGAACCAAACGGGGCACTGCTGTTTAATCTGGCTTGGGGGGATGCGGTAATTGTTGCCCCTGAAAGCATCGAAAACATCA
>DAOURA010000201.1 GCA_030625325.1 Marinosulfonomonas sp. | reverse complement strand
CTGGGACGAACGCCTGTCAACGGTCGCCGCCGAGCGCGCCCTGTTGGAGGCCGACACATCCCGCAAGCGGCGCGGCGAAGTGATTGACCACGTGGCGGCCGGGTTTATTTTACAGGGTGCCCTTGACCGGCTGACCCACCTGAAGGCGACACCATGACCGATGCCGTCTGGCAGCGCGATGGGGTCGAAAGCCCCTGTGTCAACCTGTGCCTGATCCACACGGAGGCCAAAATTTGCATCGGGTGTTATCGCAGCGCAGATGAAATAGCGCGCTGGTCAGACATGAACCCGGATGAACGCCGCGCCCTGAAGGCAGACCTGCCCACGCGCGCGCCGCGCATCAAAGGGCGCAGGCGCAAACCGAAAGTGCCGGTACTAAAATGAGCGCCTGACGGCGCAGGTTTTTCAGCCCTTCGGGCGATTTGCCTCCGGCGGGGATATTTCTGCAAAGATGAAGCTGGTTTCTTTTTCGTCTAAATATCCAAAAGAGCAACCTACCAGCCCAGGGCCTTGCGCAGCATATTAAGCGCCACCAACGTCAGGAACACCGCAAAGACCCGTTTGAGGGGCTTTGGGTCCATGGCGTGGGCCAGTTTCACCCCCCAAGGGGCGGTGATCAGGGTCATGGCAACCACCACGGCAAAGGCCACCAGATTAACCGCGCCAATGGTAAAGGGCGGGCGGACCTCGGCTGCGATATCAACGAACAGGAACCCTATCACCGAAGGCACGGCGATAATCACCCCAAACCCGGCGGCCGTCGCCACGGCGCGGTGGATGGGCATGTTATAAAGCGTCATCACCGGGACGCCGAAACTGCCCCCGCCGATGCCCATCAGGACCGATAAAAACCCCACGCCCGGCGGCATGAGAAAGCGGGGCGCGCCCTTGGGCATTGCATCCCCAAGGCGCCAGTGTTGTCGCCCCAGCCCCATATATAACCCGATGATAATTCCAAGCCCGCCAAAGATGCCCTGCAACACCGCAGAGCGCAGGGAAGATGCCACCAGCACCCCGATCACAGCCCCCACGATGATGCCCGGCGCCCATGTTTTCAGGACATCCCAGTCAACGGCGCCCTTTTTGTTGTGGGCATGGACAGATCGCAGTGATGTCACAATGATTGTCGCCAGCGAAGTGGCCAGACACAGTTGCATCAGTTGCGCACTTTCATAGCCCAGTGCGGCGAATGTGTAATAGAATGCCGGCACCAGAATGATGCCGCCACCAACCCCCAAAAGACCGGCCATCACCCCGGCAAAGCCCCCGATGGCCGCCAGCAGCAGCAACATCGGCAATACAGCCATCAGGTCCGGCATTTTTCGCGTTCCTCTTTTTGCAGTTCCAATGCCCGCAGTAATATTTCAGGCCCGGCGCCGGGCAAATGTGCCCCATCGGACAGGGTGCGCCGCCAGATCCGCGCGCCCGGCTGGCCTGCAAACAGGCCCAGCATGTGGCGGCTGATCTGGTTCAGGCGCCCCCCGGCACTCAGGTGGTTTTCGATATAGGGCAGCATGGTGTGGACCACGTCTGCCCCGTCGGGGCCTGGCGCACCGCCATAAATTTCATGGTCCACCCCGGACAGCAGATCAATTGGCTGATGATAGGCTGCGCGCCCGATCATGACGCCGTCCATCCCGTTTTGCAGGTGGGTTTTTGCCTGCGCCAAAGATGCAATGCCGCCGTTGATTGACAGGTGCAGATCGCCAAAGCGGCGTTTCATTGCATAGACCAGTTCATAGTCCAGCGGCGGGATGTCACGGTTTTCCTTGGGGCTAAGCCCATCCAGCCAGGCCTTGCGCGCATGGATTGTCAGTTGCCTCACCCCCGCGTTGGCGACGGTTTCAAGGAAATGCGGCAGGGTATTGGCCGGGGTTTGATCATCAACGCCAATGCGGCATTTGATGGTGATGTCCACGGCACTTGCGTCTTGCATGGCCTTTACGCAATCTGCCACCAGATCAGGTTTCTTCATCAGCACAGCGCCAAAGCTGCCCGATTGCACCCGGTCCGACGGACAGCCGACATTCAGGTTTATTTCGTCATATCCGGCGTCACTGCAAATTCTGGCGGCCTGTGCCAGTTCTGTCGGGTCCGAGCCACCCAGTTGCACCGCCACCGGGTGTTCGGCCGGGTCATGGTCCAGCAGGTACAGCGCCCCACCCCGCACCAGTGCGGGCGAGGTAACCATTTCAGTATACAGCAGGGCGTGCCCACTGATCTGGCGGTGCAGATAGCGACAGTGCCGGTCGGTCCAATCCATCATCGGCGCGACTGCGAATATTTTGTCAGGTTTCATCAGGTTTACAGGGCGCTTTGGCTGGTTTTGGCGGCTCTTGCCCCCAAATGCACAAAATACGCCAAAAAAACAAGCGCCCTTAGCCCAGTTGTTTTTCCAGCTCTGCCATTTTGGCCTGGTATTGATTGACCGATTTCACCTTGACCGGGCCAAAGCCTGCGATCATCCGCGGGCCGCTGGCAATTTCTTCGATCAGGGCGGCGTTGTCTGCGGTTAGTTTGGGCAGGCAGCGTTCGATCATGGAGCGATACTCAGTGATCAGCTGGCGTTCGGTTTTGCGTTCCTGCTGATACCCGAACGGGTCAAACGGGGTGGCGCGCAGGAATTTCAGGTGGGCCAAATTGCCCATTGCGCCCATCATCCACGGACCAAAGCGTTTTTTCACCGGCAGGGCGTCGCCCTTGGGGCGGCGCAAAAACGGGATCGGGTCAAGATAGACATTCAGGCGCGGTTTATTTTTAAAGCGTTTGGTAAGTTTTGTTTTGAAATCGCCGTGGCTGTGCAGGCGCGCAACTTCGTATTCGTCCTTATAGGCCATTAGTTTGAACAGGCCCTGCGCCACGGCAAGGGTAATGGCGTCGCCATCAACCGCCTGTTCAGCCGCCGAAACTTTATTCACAAAATCAGTGTATTGCGCGGCATACTTCGTGTTTTGATACAGGATCAGGTTATCGTGACGCAGCCCTGTTACGGTTTTCAGATCTGGGGTTTCGTCCAGGGGGGGGGCTTGCAGGTCGGCCACCAGTTCGGGGTGGGCAACGCTGATGCGGCCCAGTTCAAACGCCTGTTTGTTGGCGCCAATTTCGATACCATTCAGTTCAATCGCGCGGTTGATGGCATCATGCGACACCGGGATCAGGCCATTTTGCCAGGCCGCCCCAAGGGTCATCATGTTGGCATAAACCGAATCCCCCAGCAGGCGGGCGGACAGGCGGCCAGCGGCAATGCTTGCCAGCGATTTTGAACGTGCGCCAAGGGCATCCAGCCGTTTTTCGGTTTCCAGTGTGGCGGCCCCATGCAGGATGAAATCAGCCGTTGAGGCAGTGTTCAGGTTCACCATCACCCGGCTGGAACCGGGCTTTAACATGGCCATGGCTTCTGGGTCGGTGGCCACGACACTGTCACAGGCCAGCATGGCGTCGGCGCTGTGGCGATCCACGCGCACGCTGTCGGCCAGCGCGCGATCAGCCGAGATTTTAACGTGGCTCAGAACCGCGCCGCCCTTTTGGGCCAGCCCCATGAAATCAAGCGAACTAACGCCCTTGCCTTCCAGATGGGCGGCCATGGTGACAACCGCGCCAACGGTGACGATACCGGTGCCCCCGACCCCGGCGATCACAAGGTTTGTGCGGTCCTGATATTGCGCCGGATCGGGT
>DAOURA010000158.1 GCA_030625325.1 Marinosulfonomonas sp. | reverse complement strand
CAGGCACGCGCACGTGGATCATTGCGCGCCCAATGACGGGCTTTGCCGAAACATTCGCGCAGCTGATCGTTGAAATATCCCCCGGTGGCGGCAGCACCAGACCAGAGCCGAACCCAAATGGCGAGGCGGTGATATTTGTCGTGGATGGAACGTTGTCGATTACAATTGACGGCGTGCAACATGACCTGGGCCCGGGGGGCTATGCCTTTGTGGCACCGGGGGCGGATTGGTCGCTAACCAATGCCAGTGACGCCACAACCACATTCCACTGGTTTCGCAAAGAATACGAGGCCGTCGATGGTATCGGCCTGCCGCCGTCGTTTGTGACCCGCGATCAAGACGTAGAACCAACATCAATGCCTGACACAAATGGGGCTTGGGCCACCACCCGTTTCGTGGACATGGCCGACACCCGCCACGATATGCAGGTTCACATTGTCACCTTTCAACCCGGCGGCGTGATCCCGTTTTCAGAAACCCATATCATGGAGCACGGCATTTATGTTTTGCAGGGCACAGCGAAATACCTGCTGAATACCGACTGGGTTGATGTGGGGCCGGGTGACTTCATGTGGCTGCGCGCGTTTTGCCCGCAGGCCTGTGAAGCGACCGGAAATGAACCATTTCGCTATCTGCTGTATAAGGACGTAAATCGCCACCCAAAGCTGCGGCTTGGTTCATGACACAGATAATCAAAACCGAGCCTTTGACAGCGGACGCGTTTGCCCCGTTCGGCGATGTTTTGGATGCGTCTGGCGACCCGGACAAGATTATCAATCAGGGCCTGTGCGGGCGGTTTAATGACCGCGCATTGATGGATTTTGGCCCCGAAGGGCGCGCAGGCGTATCCATATTCAATGCCGAGGTCCGCAATTTCCCCCTGAAACTGGACATGGTTGAACGTCATCCTGAAGGGTCGCAAACGTTTATTCCAATGTCACAAAACCCATTCCTCGTGGTTGTCGCCCCGGACAAGAACGGCGAACCGGGCACCCCGCGCGCCTTTTTAACCGCCCCCGGACAGGCAATAAATTTTCACCGTGGGACATGGCACGGGGTCCTTACACCACTGCATCAACCCGGCCTGTTTGCCGTGGTTGACCGCATCGGGGACACCCCAAATCTAGAAGAGCATTGGTTTCAACCACAATATGTGGTTCAATCTTAACACCAAGCCCACAAAAAGTGGTCAGGTAAGCGGCAAATCATTTGCCAAACAGGAGGGACAGAAATGTCAGATACATCAATAGGGACGCCAGAAGAACTGCGTGATCCAGACTATATGCCCGCACTGGGCAAGGCGGTGCCACTGGGCCTGCAACACGTGTTGGCGATGTTTGCCAGCAACGTCACACCGGCAATTATTATTGCCGGGGCGGCGGGTATTGGGTTTGGTTCGGATCAGGGGGCGCTTGGCTTTCCTGACATGACCTACATGATCCAGATGTCGATGTTCTTTGCGGGAATTGCCACATTGATCCAGACAATCGGCATGGGGCCCATTGGCGGCAAGCTGCCAATCGTTCAAGGCACAAGTTTTGCGTTCTTGCCAGTGATGATCCCGGCCGTGATTGGCCTTGGTACAGCCGGGCTTGGTGGTTTGATGACCGGCGTTATGCTGGGTGGTATATTCCATTTTTGCATCGGGTTTTTCATCGGTCACATCCGGTTTGCACTGCCACCACTGGTGACAGGTCTGATCGTGCTGATGATCGGGTTGGCGTTGGTCAAAGTTGGTATTCAGTACGCCGCTGGCGGTGTTCCAATGATGGGCAAACCCGAATTTGGGTCACTTGCCATGTGGTTGCCGGCGCTTGTCGTGATTTTTGTCACCCTTGCGATCAAGTTCTTCACCAAGGGCTTTATGGCCGTTTCAGCAATACTGATCGGTATTCTGGCGGGCTATATCGTGGCCTATTTCATGGGTCAGGTTAGCTTTGGCAATATTGGTAGGGCGGCTGGTTTTGCACTGCCGTCCCCGTTCAAGTACGGGTTTGAACTGAACTGGGCGATCATTATCGGCATGTGCCTGATGGCGTTTGTTTCAGCAATTGAAACCGTGGGCGATGTGTCCGGTATCACCAAAGGTGGTGCGGGCCGTGAAGCAACGGATGAAGAGATCCAAGGCGCAACATTCGCCGATGGTCTGGGTACCGCAATTGCGGGCGTCTTTGGCGGTCTGCCAAACACTTCATTCAGCCAAAACGTTGGTCTGGTCGCCATGACCGGCGTGATGAGTCGCCATGTGGTTACCATTGGCGCGCTGTTTCTGATTGCCGCCGGATTGGTGCCAAAGGTTGGTGCGATCATCAACACGATCCCGATCAATGTTCTTGGTGGTGGTGTGATCATCATGTTCGGTATGGTTGCGTCTTCTGGCATTAACATGCTGTCAGACGTCAACTGGAACCGTCGCAATATGGTGATCTTTGCAACGGCGCTGTCAATCGGTCTTGGTTTGCAGCTGGTGCCAGAGGCATTGCAGCATACCGGCAAAACCATTCAGGTTCTGATGACATCGGGTCTGTTGCCCGCCGCCATAATTGCGATCATTCTTAATCTGGTTCTGCCAGAAGATATTGACGCCTGAACTGGCCGATAAGTAACGTGAAAATCCCCGCCGCACCGGCGGGGGTTTTTGTTATTCGGGCGCGCCCCAGCCACCACCACCGGGGGTCAGCATTTCATAAACTCCGCCAGCAGGCAGGTCGATTTCGTCGTTGCCCTGTTGGGTAACGTGGGCACCATCAGGCAGTTGCGCACTGTTCACCCCAACCGTACCCGGCGCACCGCCATCCACCCCGTAGGGCGGCACAATCCGATGCGAACACAGGGTCGTCACGGTGACAGGTTCCAAAAACCGCATACGCCGCCGCACACCGTCGCCGCCGCGCCACTTGCCCGCACCGCCCGAGCCTTTGCGGATTGAAAATTCTTCCAACACCACAGGAAAGCGTTTTTCCAGCACCTCAGGGTCCGTCATCCGGGTGTTGGTCATATGGCTTTGAACCCCGTCGCAGCCATCAAACCCCGGCCCGGCACCGGTGCCCCCGGCGATGGTTTCATAGTTCTGGAAATCTTCGTTGCCCCAGACGAAATTATTCATCGTGGCCTGTGAACAGGCGATCACACCCAACGCGCCATAAAGTGCATTGCAGGTCGCCTGAGAGACCTCGGTGTTGCCGGAAATCACCGCCGCCGGGTAGGCCGGGTTTAACATGGTCCCCTTGGGGGTGATAATGTTCAGCGGCTTCAGGCAGCCCTCATTGAGCGGAATGTCCGCGCCAACCATGGTGCGAAAAACATACAAAACAACCGCCCGGCAAATCGAAAACGGTGCGTTGTAATTGCCGGTGTGTTGATCAGACGTTCCGGTGAAATCAATCACCGCCTCGCGCGCGTTTTGGTCAACCGTCACCTTCACTTTGATCACCGCGCCGTGGTCCATCGGATAGGTGAATTCACCATCGCTAAGGCGGCCAATAACCTGTCGCACGCTTTCCTCGGCGTTGTCCTGCACATGGCCCATATAGGCCTGCACAACATCCAGCCCATAGTTTTCAACCACGCGCAGCAATTCCTTGCGCCCGGTTTCATTGGCAGCCACCTGCGCTTTCAGGTCGGCCATGTTTTGCGGGATATTACGACAGGGGTAGCGCCCGGATGACAGGGCCTGTGTGGCACCTTCCTCCTGAAAAATACCCCCATCAACAAGGCGCAGATTTTCGATCATCACGCCTTCTTCTTCGATATGGGTGCTGTCGGGGGGGGCCGATCCGGGGGTGCGCCCGCCCACATCGGCGTGGTGCCCGCGTGATCCCAGCCAAAAGGCAATATGATCCCCGACAAACACCGGCGTCACCACTGTGATATCGGGCAGGTGCGTGCCGCCGTTGAACGGCGAGTTCAGCACAAAGGCATCGCCGGGGTGAATATGTCCGGCATTGTCGCGCATCACGGTGCGAATACTGTCCGACATTGACCCAAGGTGAACCGGCACATGGGGCGCGTTGGCCACCAGATCACCCTGTTCATCAAAAATTGCGCAGGAAAAATCCAGCCGTTCCTTGATGTTTACCGACCACGATGTATTGGCCAGCGTCAGCCCCATTTGATCAGCCACCGACATCAGCAGGTTATTGAATACCTCTAACAGTACCGGGTCGGCGTCAGTGCCCGCTGCGGCGGGGCGTGGGGCCTTACCGGTGCGTTCCAGTATCAGGTTGCCCAGATTATCGACTGTGGCGTTCCAGCCCGGTTCTAGAACATTGGTGCCGGTTGCCTCTTTGATGATTGCGGGGCCACTGATCACGGCATCCGCCGCCAGTTGATCACGTTCATAAACCGGCACGGACGTCATTTCACCGTTCAAAAAGACCGCAACATCATCCACCGGCTTGCCATCACCACTGTTTAAAATGGTGGCGGGCGCCTGCCCGGTGCCGCCAATGGCTTCGACACTGACCATTTCAAAAATTATCGCGCGTTCGGGGGATGTGAACCCAAAACGCGCAAGATGTGCCGCCTCAAACGCGCCTTGCATGGCCTGCGCACCACCAAAGGGGACCTCTAGCGCCTGATGGGACCCGTCATAGCGCAAATGGGCGCGTGCCTGGGTCACAACGTCTGCCACGCCCTGTGCGGCGACCTCTTTCACCGCCTCACGGCTGATTTCGTCCAACGCGCCTTGGGCTGTGGCGACATCTGCAAGGGGCGCATCAACCTGCACCTCGCGCAGGGCGCGAATTTCCGCCAGCCCCATGCCATAGGCCGACAGCACCCCGGCGAACGGGTGCAGGAATACCCGACGCATGCCCAGCGCATCGGCCACCAAACAAGCGTGTTGCCCCCCCGCACCGCCAAAACATTGCAGCGTATAGCCGGTTACATCATGGCCGCGCTGAACCGAGATTTTTTTGATCGCGTTGGCCATATTATCAACCGCGATGCGCAGAAACCCATCGGCCATTTCTTCGGCTGAAATTTGCGGCGCACCGGTGGCGGCGGCCACATCGCGCGCCAGATCATCAAATTTTTTCCGCACGATGGCGGCGTCAAGCGGCGCGTTGCCGTCTGGCCCGAACACATGGGGGAAATGCGCAGGTGTCAGTTTGCCCAGCATCACGTTGCA
>DAOURA010000051.1 GCA_030625325.1 Marinosulfonomonas sp. | reverse complement strand
TGGTTGAAATTGGCCCCGCGCAGGGGCAGGCCGTAACGGGATTATTTCACAATGCCGGTTTGCAAAACGTGAAAACCATTCCCGACATTGATGGGCGTGACCGGGTGGTTATTGGCAGCCGTCCATAGGACAACAAAGGCTAAACGGGGCTTTTGTTCTGCATATTTGGAAAAAAGACAGTTTTATTCGGTTTTTGCTTGTTTTCCCTTTGTTGACATGCATATTCGGGCTCACGCGGACACTGGGGCTTGATCCCGGTCTGCGGTAATCGTTTAAAATCCTAAGGAACCCAGGTAAGGCACCGCCGCGCACAAAGCGGCAGCGGTTCAGGCAAAGCCAAAAGGCTGGATAAAAAATCAAATGAGATCTTCTAATAAGTCACGTTCACGTTCAAAGAATAACAATAATCGCAATCGGTCGGTCGGAAATATTACCAACCGGGTTTTTGACAGCACCGGCCCAGAGGGCAAGGTTCGTGGAACACCCCAGCAGGTTATTGAAAAATACATGCAGCTGACGCGGGATGCGCAACTGGCAAATGACCGGGTTGCCGCCGAAAACTTTAAGCAGCACGCCGAGCATTACACCAGAATGCTTGCCGTGGCGCAGCGCGAAATTGACGCCAAGCGCGAACAGCAGGAACGCGAGCATCGCGAACGCCAGCAGTCGCGCACTGATCAGCAAAATCAGAACCAAAACCAGAACCAAAATCAAAATCAGAATCAAAATCAGAACCGTGGTGGCGAGCAGCCGCAGGCCGAACAGCCACAGCCCGAACAGCGCCAACAAAACCAGCCACGCCATCAGACGCCGCCAAATGATCCATCCATGGCCGAACAGCCGGATGTTTTTGCCCCGGTGCCCGAGGGACAGGCGCAGCCCGACAGCGGCCTTGTTGATACGCCCGAGCAGGCACCGGTCAAGCGGCGCGCGCCGCGCACCCGCAAACCCAAGGCGTCACCCAAGCCCGAAGCGGGTGACACCATAGGGGCGGACACACCAAAAGCACCGGAAACACCGGAAGCTGCTGAATAGTTTCTGGCGAAAGAATTTTAGGTTTCGAACGAAAAAAGGCGGGTCCCTCGGGGCCCGCCTTTTGATTTGGTATGATGGGTTGTTACCCGACCAGTGCGGCGTTCAGGTTTGTATCGATCTTTTCAAGAAAGCCTTCTGTGGTCAGCCACTTTTGATCGGGCCCAACCAGCAGCGCCAGATCCTTAGTCATGGAGCCGCTTTCAACGGTGTCCACGATGACCTTTTCCAGTGTGTTGGCAAAGCGCATCAGTTGCGCGTTGTCGTCCAGCTTGGCGCGGTGCTTCAGCCCGCCGGTCCAGGCAAAAATTGACGCGATCGAATTGGTTGAGGTCGCTTCGCCCTTCTGGTGCTGGCGATAGTGGCGGGTAACGGTGCCGTGGGCGGCCTCTGCCTCAACAATTTTTCCGTCCGGGGTCATCAGTTGGCTGGTCATCAAACCAAGCGAGCCAAAGCCCTGCGCAACTGTATCGGACTGCACATCGCCGTCATAGTTTTTGCAAGCCCAGACAAAGCCGCCGGACCATTTCATCGCAGCCGCGACCATGTCGTCGATCAGGCGGTGTTCATAGGTGATGCCAGCCGCTTTGAACTTATCGGCGAATTCTTCTTCGAACACTTTCGCGAACAGGTCCTTGAAACGGCCATCATAGGCCTTAAGAATGGTGTTCTTGGTGGACAGATACACCGGCCAGCCCATTTTCAGGCCATAGTTCATCGAGGCACGGGCGAAATCAATGATGCTGTCGTCAAGGTTATACATGCCCATGGCCACACCGGCGGATGGGGCGTCAAACACGTCTTTTTCAATCACGGTGCCGTCTTCGCCAACGAACTTCATTGTCAGCTGACCCTTGCCGGGGAACAGAAAGTCGGTGGCTTTGTACTGATCACCAAAGGCGTGGCGGCCAATCACAATCGGCTGGGTCCAGCCGGGCACAAGGCGCGGCACATTTTTGCAAATGATCGGCGCGCGGAAAATCGTGCCGCCAAGGATGTTGCGGATCGTGCCATTGGGGCTGCGCCACATCTTTTTCAGGCCAAATTCTTCAACCCGGTCTTCGTCGGGTGTGATGGTGGCGCATTTTACGCCTACGCCGATTTCCCGGATCTTATTGGCTGCATCAATGGTGATCTGGTCGTTGGTTTCGTCGCGGACCTCCATCCCCAGATCGTAATACAGCAGATCAATATCCAGATAGGGCAGGATCAGTTTCTGTTTGATGAAATCCCAGATGATCCGGGTCATTTCATCGCCGTCCAGTTCAACAACCGGGTTTTCGACTTTGATCTTTGTCATGGGGCGTCCTTGCTTATGTCATGGAATCGATTTCTTGGGCGTTCTAACGCAAAACCGGCGGTATGCAAATACGGTATGCGATTGTATACGGTTTAAGCGACCTATTGGGCCGCTTTTGAATTTCTGCGCGCGAAATGTTCGTCAACCCGTGCCTTGACATAGGCCCAGACCGCCGGTGCGCCCCGTGCAACCTTGGCCCCAACGCGGGTTTCCAGTTGATCCTGGGTCACGTTGTATTTGTTCCAGGACCCACCACCACAGGCGAGGTTCTGCAAAACCGGGGCCACACGGTCCACCGATTTGGCGAATACGGCGTCGGGTGACTGGGCCGCTTCAAATTCACGCCACAGGGTGTGGAAATCATCCCGCTGATCATCGGGTAGCAGGCCAAATATCCGCGTGGCGGCGGCGGCTTCTTTGGCCTCAACCGCGGCCAGATCAACGGCTTCGTGGATCGGGTGATCACCGGCGTCTATTTCAACGATGTCATGCAGCAAAAGCATCTTGATCACGCGGTTGATATTAACATCCGGTGCGGCCTGATCCGACAGTACCATTGCATACATGCAAATATGCCAGCTGTGTTCGGCACTGTTTTCAAAGCGCGAATTATCGGTCAGTTCAGACGCTCGCAGAATTGTTTTCAGCTTATCAATTTCATTCAGAAACGCGAATTGCTGTGCAAGCCGCGCCTCTGAAGGGGTCATCGGGTGGTTTCCGTCAGGCGGCGGCGCACATATGTGTCCACATTGCCGATCATGGTTTCCATGTGCGGATCTTCAAAGAAATGACCAGCCCCTTCAATTTCCTGATGGGTGATGGTGATGCCTTTTTGTTCGTGCAGCTTTTCCACCAGGGTGTGGGTGTCCTTGGGCGGGGCCACACGGTCGGCGGTGCCATTGATGACCAGACCGGACGCCGGGCAGGGGGCCAGGAACGAAAAGTCATACATGTTCGCAGGCGGCGATGCCGAAATAAACCCGGTGATTTCCGGGCGACGCATCAACAGTTGCATGCCAATCCACGCACCAAAGGAAAATCCGGCAACCCAGCAGTGCTTGGAATTCTGGTTCATTGATTGCAGGTAATCCAGCGCCGAGGCGGCATCAGACAGTTCGCCAATCCCCTGATCATATTCGCCCTGACTGCGCCCAACACCACGGAAATTGAACCGCAGAACGGTAAATCCCATGTTATAAAACGCATAATGCATATTATAGACCACGCGATTATTCATCGTGCCGCCGAACTGTGGGTGCGGGTGCAGGATGATCGCAAGGGGCGCGTCCTTGGTCTTTTGCGGGTGGTAACGGCCTTCAAGGCGGCCCTCTGGGCCAGGGAAAATCACTTCGGGCATAGGCGTCCCTGCTGTTGGGTCAAGATATCATCGGTAATTCTTGACGAATTCACTCAGACACCTTAGAACAATTCTAAGTTTGCCGCCGAATGGCGGGTTTTTGTTGTCTTGTGGGGTAATGGTCCTGCCGCCGGACGTCAACAAAATTAAGGGTTTGGGCAATGAAACTAAGCACTAAAGGGCGATATGCGATGGTTGCACTGGCTGATTTGGCCACGCAGCCTGTTAATACGTTGTCTTCGCTTGGTGATATATCCAAGCGTCAGGACCTGTCACTGCCCTATCTTGAACAGCTTTTCGTGAAATTGCGCCGGGCTGATTTGGTCGAATCTGTGCGTGGGCCGGGGGGCGGGTACAGGTTGTCACGTGCCCCGTCTGAAATCCGCGTGTCCGCAATACTTGAGGCTGTGGATGAAACCGTGTCTGCCATGCATACCGGCGCAGGGGCGTCCGGGGGCACATCGGGCACCCGCGCGCAATCCCTGACCAACCGCCTGTGGGAAGGGCTGTCGGCCAATGTCTATGTGTTTTTGCACCAGACGCGCCTGTCAGATGTAATTAAAAATGAACTGGCTCCGTGCCCGGCGGTTCCGACCCTTTGCACTGTGGTTGATGAGCCTGCTGAATGATGGTTCCCGACAAACATATAGCAGGGGTGTATTGCCTTGGCTGAACGGGTTTATCTGGATTGGAATGCCTCGGCATGTCTGCGCCCTGCGGCGCGCGCGGCGGTGATCGGCGCGCTTGATGTGGTTGGTAACCCGTCGTCGGTTCACGCCGAAGGGCGCGCAACAGTGCAAATTATTGAAAAAGCCCGCGCGCAGGTTTCGGATGCAATCGGGGCGTCGGGTGGGGATGTTGTTTTCACGTCCGGGGCCACCGAGGCTGCCGCGCTTGCGCTGGCGGGGCGTGATTTAAGCAGTGCGGACGTTGAACATGACGCGGTTATGGCCTGGACAAAGGGCGATTTGGCCGTGTCGGGCGATGGCCGTATCGACATGCCCGCCCCACAGGACAGTTGTGTGCAACTGGCCAATGCGGAAACCGGTATCATTCAGGACCTGCCCAAGGGGTTGGCGGTAACAGATGCCACACAGGCCTTTGGCAAGATCCCGGTGGCCTTTGACTGGCTGGGTTGTGACATGGCGCTGGTCTCGGCCCATAAACTGGGCGGGCCGCGGGGTGTTGGCGCGCTGGTTGTTAAACAGGGGCTGGATGTGGCCGCGCGCAGCCGGGGCGGGGGCCAGGAAATGGGGCGCCGGTCGGGCACGCAAAACGTGGCTGGTATCGCCGGGTTTGGCGCCGCCGCACAGGCCGCAGCGGATGATCTGGCCAATGGTGTCTGGGAACAGGTGGCAGAGCTGCGCGATTTGTTGGAAGACGGCATTGCCGCGCAGGGGCCGGTAATTTTTGGCCACGGTGCAAACCGCCTGCCCAACACCAGCTATTTTTCATCCCCCGGTTGGAAGGGCGACACCCAGGTTATGGTGATGGATCTGGCCGGTTTTGCGGTGTCCGCAGGATCCGCCTGTTCCAGCGGTAAGGTGCGCGCCAGCCGGGTATTGCGCGCCATGGGATATGACGACGAAACCGGGGCCAGCGCGATCCGCGTTTCCCTGGGGCCTGAAACAACAAAAGATAACATTTTGCGATTTGTTGATGCCTGGGGTTCGGCCCACAGGCGGCATTTTGTGAAAACGACGTAAAAAAGAGGCGAGTAAACCATGGCAAAAGCAGAAGACCTGAAGGTTAAAGACGGCGTTGATCAGGACACGGTCGAAGCGGTTCAGTCAATTTCCGGCACCTATAAATACGGCTGGGAAACCGATATCGAAATGGAATACATCCCCAAGGGTGTAAACGAAGATATCGTGCGCCTGATTTCCGATAAAAACGATGAACCAGACTGGATGACCCAGTGGCGACTGGCGGCCTATGAACGCTGGTCCCAGATTGAAGAACCGACCTGGGCAATGGTAGATTACCCCAAGATCGATTATCAGGATCTCTATTATTACGCCCAGCCCAAAAGCATGGCGGAAAAGCCAAAGTCACTGGATGATGTTGACCCCAAGTTGTTGGAAACATACCAGAAACTTGGTATTCCCCTGAAAGAACAGATGATCCTTGCCGGTGTGGAAGGGGCCGAAGACCAACCGGCAGAGGGGCGCAAAGTTGCGGTGGATGCGGTGTTTGACAGCGTGTCCGTTGGCACCACCTTCAAGGAAGAACTGGCCAAGGCTGGGGTGATTTTTTGTTCAATAAATGAGGCGATCGAAAACCACCCGGACCTGGTGAAAAAATACCTTGGGTCGGTTGTACCGCCGACGGATAATTTCTTTGCAACGCTGAATTCAGCCGTGTTTTCGGCCGGGTCGTTTGTTTACGTGCCACCCGGTGTGCGCTGTCCGATGGAACTGTCCACATATTTCCGTATCAACGCCGAAAACACCGGCCAGTTTGAACGCACCCTGATCATTGCCGACAAGGGCAGCTATGTGTCCTATCTTGAGGGCTGCACCGCCCCCAAGCGTGACACAAATCAGTTGCACGCGGCGGTGGTGGAAATTGTCATCATGGAAGACGCCGAGGTGAAATATTCCACCGTTCAAAACTGGTTTCCCGGTGACGAAAATGGCGTTGGCGGGATTTATAATTTTGTAACAAAACGTGCCGATTGCCGTGGCGACCGGGCCAAGGTGATGTGGACACAAGTTGAAACCGGGTCCGCCGTGACATGGAAATACCCGTCCTGCATTTTGCGCGGTGATGAAAGTCAGGGCGAATTTTATTCAATCGCCATCGCCAACAATTATCAGCAGGCCGATACCGGTACCAAAATGATCCACCTTGGCAAAAACACCAAAAGCCGGATCGTTTCCAAAGGGATTAGCGCCGGGAAGGCCCAAAATACCTATCGCGGGCTGGTGTCGATGCACCAAAAGGCCAAGAACAGCCGCAATTACACCCAATGTGACAGCCTGCTGATTGGCAGCAATTGTGGGGCGCACACGGTGCCTTATATTGAGGTCAAAAATAATTCGTCACGGGTTGAGCACGAGGCAACAACATCCAAGGTGGACGATGAACAACTGTTTTATTGCCGCCAACGGGGCATCGACGAAGAGGCCGCACTGGCCCTGATTGTCAATGGTTTTGCCAAAGAAGTGCTGCAAGCCCTGCCGATGGAATTTGCAATGGAAGCCCAGCAATTGGTCGCGATTTCGCTGGAAGGATCCGTTGGTTAATGGACAGGGCTCAGCGACATAATTGGTTTCGGGGACGGGGGGCAAGACCGTGAACCCTGATACATTCGTCAACACTATGACGCCCGCCGGGATTGTTGCGGGATCGTCAGTATTTAACCCGCCCGTGGGTGGTTTACCGCTGCAGTTGGCAACAATAAGTCGGAAAATAGCGCGGATTGCGTCCCATTGTTGCCAAATAGCTGTGCAATTTTCGGCCCGAGGAAGAATTCGGGGTACGAAAAATGGCTGGACACGGGAAACGGGATCAGATCTTTCTGGAACGCTTAGGCAGGATAAATGCCAGCGGTCCGGACGGGACTCAGCAAGTTTTTGTCGGACCCGCCGATACCAATCAGAAACGCAAAGCACCACGGGTGTCGATTGCCGCGCGGATGACTGGAAAGGTCTCAGAGAGCGAAGCAAGCACGATATCGTTGCTGGGCAGCGGAATTCTAGTTGGAATTCTGGCCGTTATGCTGGCGCGCTATGGGCGTTTTCATCTAAATGGCGGCGCGCTAAGCGGGCCGGACAGCGATATCATGATGGTCGTGGACGTGGTTCTGGCGATCACAGTTGCCATATTGCTGCGCATGATTTTCAGGGTTCGATCCAGAGCCCACGGAATTGGCAAAATCTTTGGGATAGCCGCCACGATACTGTTGATGCACAACGTCGTGCACATCGCCCCCGGTCTGTTCGAAAAGGCCTATTCTGTGGAATGGGTGGATCAGGTGGTTGCGGATACACTGCCGGTTTCGGTTCTGGTGGCAGGCGTGTCCTATACGAAAACGCAGGCCTACGCACCCGCACCGCCGGTGGTGGTGGTGCTGCGTATGGCAGCCACAGGCCTGACCTATTAAGGCAAGCGGACAGCCTGTCACCTGCCGGGGTGTCAGAGGCCGGAAATTCAACAGGTAACTTTTCGCCCATCTTTTCGGGTGACCGTCGGACACCCGGTCGGGTGCTTGGTGTACCTGTTTTTACCACCAATCAAACAATCAACAACAACCTGCGCAACTGGCCCCTGGGCCATGAAAACCTGTGCGCCAACGTAATGAATAAGGGTTAGAAAATGCTGGAAATCAATAACCTGCACGTCAAACTTGAAGAAGAAGACAAGCAGATCCTGAAGGGCGTCAACCTAAAGTTGGAGCCGGGAACGGTACACGCGATTATGGGGCCAAACGGGTCGGGGAAATCAACGCTGTCCTATGTTTTGTCGGGCAAGGGCGGCTATCAGGTGACGGATGGTTCTGCGACGCTGGACGGAAATGATCTGCTTGATCTGGAGCCGGAAGAACGGGCCGCGGCCGGGCTGTTTTTGGCGTTTCAGTACCCCACAGAAATTCCCGGTGTGGGCAATATGACGTTTTTGCGCACGGCCGTAAATTCGCAACGCAAACTGCGCGGGCAGGACGAAATGTCGGCCGGTGATTTCCTGAAACTGGTGCGTTCAACCGCCAAGGACCTGAAAATAGACGCGGATATGTTAAAGCGCCCGGTCAATGTTGGCTTTTCCGGCGGTGAGAAAAAGCGCAACGAAATCCTGCAAATGGCGATGCTGGAACCTAAGATGTGCATTCTGGACGAAACCGACAGTGGCTTGGATGTGGACGCGATGAAACTGGTGGCCAAAGGCGTAAACGCCCTGCGGGACGGCAAACGCTCATTCCTGGTGATCACCCATTACCAGCGCCTGTTGGACCATATCAAACCGGACGTGGTGCATATTATGGCCGCCGGGCGGATCATTAAAACCGGCGGGCCGGATCTGGCGCTGGAAGTGGAAAACAACGGTTACGCCGATATTCTGGCCGAGGTTGCCTGATGGGAACGCCACAAACAAAAAGTGACCCAAACACGGCGCGCCTGTCTGGCCTGTCGCTGCCCAAGGGGGCGGGCTGGGCAAGTGCGGCGCGCAAATCTGCGCTGGAACGTGTGATCACCATGGGCCTGCCGGGGCGCCGGGATGAATATTGGAAATACACCGACCCCAAGGGCCTGAACGGGCCAGTTGCGGCCGAGGCTGCGATAATTGACAGCACCGATGCCCCCGGATTTTCGGCTGATAGCTTGAAAATAGTGTTTGTTGACGGGGTGTTTAATGCGGAGGCGTCCGATGACCTGACACTGGCCGGGATTGAAATTGACCGGCTGGAGGATGTGACGGCGTCCGACATCCACTGGGCGCGTGATGTTTACGGCGTGCTGGAACAGGCGGGTCAGGACCCGGTGGCGCGCCCACTGGCGGCCCTGAACACGGCTGTTGCATCAGACGGGGTGGTGATCCGGGCAACGGGCAAGGCGGCCAAGCCGGTTTCGATCCTGTATATGCGCAAATCCGAAACTGCCGATGTGGTGTTGCACCATGTGATCAAGGTTGAAAATGGCGCAGAACTGACAGTTCTGGAAGACGGCAGTGCCGCCGCCCGCCTGAATATGGTGATAGAGGTCGATGTGGCCGATGGGGGTGCGTTTCACCACATTCGCACGCAGGGGCGCGAACATGAACGTCAGGCGGTAACCCATATTTTTGGCCGGTTGGGTCAGGAAAGCCTGTTCAAAAGCTTTACCCTGACAATCAATGGCGCGCTGACCCGAAACGAAGCAGTTCTGGAATTTACAGGCGATAACGCCACCGCCCACGTGGCCGGGGCCGCCGTGGGGGACGGTAAATTCCACCACGATGACACGGTTTTCATCACCCATGACGCCGAAAACTGTGAAAGTCGCCAGGTCTATAAAAAGGTGCTGCGTAACGGGGCGCGGGGCGTGTTTCAGGGTAAAATTCTGGTTAAGGCCGGCGCACAGAAAACCGATGGCTATCAGATATCCAAGGCCCTGTTGCTGGATGATGACAGTCAGTTTTTGGCCAAGCCGGAACTTGAAATCTATGCGGATGATGTGATTTGTTCCCATGGTTCAACCACTGGCGCAATCGACGAAGATGCGCTGTTTTACCTGCGTTCACGCGGGGTGGAGCTGGCCAAGGCGCAGGACCTTCTGGTGCTGGCGTTTCTGGCGGATGCGATTGACGAAATCGACGATGATGGCATTTGTGAAGAACTGTTGACGCGTCTTCAGGCGTGGCTTGAGCGGCGTCAGGACTAATGGGGATTGCACTGGATATATTGCGATCATGGCGCCACCCGCGCCGGATCATGGCCAAACGCCTGTCAGAAGGCGTGCGCGAAGACCGTGCGGTGCTGTTTTTGATGCTTGGCTGTCTGTTGATGTTCGTATCCCAGTGGCCGCGTCTGTTGGTAGAGGCGCAAAATGACCCCAGCATTCCCTTTGACGCCCGCGCCGGGGCGGCGTTGCTGGGGTGGGTATTTATTGTGCCACTGGCGTTATACGCGGTTGCGGGTCTGGCCCGCGTTGTGGCCATGGGGTTTGGCGGGCAGGGCACGTGGTTTTCGGCCCGGATGGCATTATTTTGGGCCCTGTTGGCGGCATCGCCAATGTGGTTGCTAAATGGTGCGCTGGTACGTGTGCCGGGGTTTGATATATTCAAAAATATTATCGGGGTTCTTGCACTTTTGGGTTTCATTACAATCTGGTTATCTTCAATGATCGAGTCCGAAACCGACGGAGAAACCCAGTGAACCTGACTTTGCAAAACCTGATCAAAAACGTTGTGGACACCTTGCGTGACCCCGGGCGTGGTGCGCGCCAGGTGATGGCCGTTGAAATGCCCCGCCAGCAGCGTTGGGAAACACTGGTTCTGATCGCGGTGCTAAGTGCTACATTTGCCTATATCTCCGTCGCTATGGCGGGCGGGTATTCAAATGTTTCTACGTCTGGCATGGTTGGTATGGCCCCGATAATGCTGGCGATTTCGCAATTGGTTGTGTTGCTTGTTATGGTTTTTGCCATGTATCTGGTCGGGCGGGCCTTTGGTGGTAGGGGCGGGCTGGACGATGCAATTTTGCTGGTGGCATGGTTGCAGTTTATCCTGATTTGCCTTCAGGTTTTGCAGATTATCGCAACCGTGGTTATGCCCTTTGTTGCGTCATTGATTGGGATGGCCGGGATGATCGTTGTCTTCTGGTTACTGATCGCCTTTGTGCAGGAATTGCATGGTTTTAAATCAAAAACCGGCATCTTTATTTCCATTCTGATGGTGATTGTCGCCTTCGCAACGGTGCTTTCATTTCTGTTCGGTATGCTTGGTTTTGAAGTGACAGGAGTCCTTTAAGTGTTTGATATTAATGAAATTCGTCGGGACTTTCCGATCCTGTCGCGTCAGGTAAATTCAAAACCGCTGGTCTATCTGGACAACGGTGCATCTGCGCAAAAGCCGCAGGTGGTAATTGACGCGATCACTAATGCCTATACCAATGAATATGCCAATGTTCACAGGGGCTTACATTACCTTTCTAATCTGGCAACAGACAAATACGAAGCCGTTCGCGGCACGGTTGCCCGGTTTTTGGGGGCTGAATCCGAGGATGAAATAGTCCTGAATTCCGGCGCCACCGAAGGGATCAACACGGTTGCCTATGGCTGGGCCATGCCCCGCCTGCAGGCGGGCGATGAGATTGTCCTGTCAGTGATGGAGCATCACGCAAACATTATCCCCTGGCATTTTCTGCGGGAACGCCAGGGCGTCATCCTGAAATGGGTAGATGTAGAAGCAGACGGCTCCCTTGACCCGCAGCGGGTTATTGACGCCATTGGGCCCAAGACCAAACTGGTGGCTATATCACAACTTTCCAATGTGTTAGGGACCGTTGTTGATGTTAAATCAATCACCCGCGCCGCCCATGATCTGGGGGTTCCGGTTCTGGTGGATGGCTCGCAGGGGTCGGTTCACATGCCGGTCAATGTTCAGGACATTGGTTGCGATTTTTATGTGGTGACGGGGCATAAATTATACGGCCCGTCCGGGTCCGGTGCGATTTTCATCAAACAGGAGCGCATGGCGCAAATGCGCCCCTTTATGGGGGGCGGTGACATGATCAAAGACGTCACCCGCGATGTAGTCACCTATAACGACCCACCAATGAAGTTTGAGGCCGGCACCCCCGGCATTGTGCAAACCATCGGGTTTGGCGTTGCACTGAACTATCTGATGGGGCTGGGCATGGAAAATGTCGCCCGCCACGAAAGTGAAATACGCGACTATGCAGTTGGGCGTCTGGGCGGGCTGAACTGGTTGAACATTCAGGGAAATGCACCGGGCAAAGCGGCGATTTTTTCCTTTACGCTGGACGGTGCCGCCCATGCCCACGACATTTCTACGGTGCTGGACAAAAAGGGTGTGGCCGTCAGGGCAGGGCACCACTGTGCGCAACCGCTGATGGATCACCTTGGTGTTACGGCCACCTGCCGGGCGTCCTTTGGGCTGTATAATACCAAGGGTGAAGTTGACGCCCTGGTTGACGCGCTGGAACTGTGCCACGAGCTGTTTTCATAAGGTTTATTGTGCGCATATTTTGCGATTGCTGGCACCTCTGTCATGCCCTATATCACCGCCAATGCACCCGTAGCTCAGCTGGATAGAGCGCTGCCCTCCGAAGGCAGAGGTCGCGCGTTCGAATCGCGCCGGGTGCACCAAAATACCTTAAAAATCAACATATTACCCACGTTATAGCCACGCATTAGACGAAAATAGCTATACACAAAAAATGCACAAAACGGTTCAAATGTAGGAACCTTTTGATTACACTGATAAAATAAGTTATTGGTGAGATATGGGTCAAATTGAAACCTATCCCGAACAGATAGACCTCCGGGGTGACGGATCATCCTTTACAAACGGGACGGGATGAAGAACCCGAAGTGCCAAGTTAGAATTCGAGTTCCTGACTCCAAAGGTTACAAGCGTGTCAGCACAAAGACTTCTAACCTCCAAGAAGCCGAGTATTTTGCCCAACAGTTATACGATGAGCTTTCCTTGCATGTAAAAGCTGGTGGAGCCCTCAACTCCAAGACCTTCGCTCAGGTTTTTGATGAGTGGGCTACGGTACAGCAATCCATTAGGCCAACGTCGCAAGGTGGCAAGTGGGATTCAACGATTGAACGAGTTCGCTCTTATGCACTAACGTATTTTGGCTCGATGAAGGTCGATAAAATATCTGCAAAAGATTTTACCGAATACTGGCTGTGGCGGAAAGTAAATTTCAGCAAAAAACCACCAACTAACGGAACTTTGAGGCGTGAGAAAACCTGTCTGGTGCCGTTATTCAAATTCGCCAAGGCGAAGGGCTACATATCAGAATTGCCTGACTTTAACCCCCCCAAAGTTAAACCAAGCAAACGACCAACCTTTACCCCACAGGAATGGAAACGGATAACGAGGATGGCCCGAGAGTGGGTTAAGCAAGGGAAGAATAAAGCTACATGGCGAGACTGGACCTGTCGCGGATTTATTCCGCTCCTTTAAGAGCATACTTTGCCACAAAGGAGATAAACCATGGCACCTACACATTCCGAAGAATTCAAACGCGACGCGGTTCGTATTGCGCTCACCAGCGGGCTGACGCGGCGACAA
>DAOURA010000124.1 GCA_030625325.1 Marinosulfonomonas sp. | reverse complement strand
CGTGCAATTCGTCTGCGCGATCTTCTTTATGTCCGAAATCCTGTCAGGAATTACAGGTGTTCGAACCCAACCGCTGCGCTGGTGGGCGCATGAAATGGTGGAAATCGGGGCAGCAATTGGCCTTATCCTTGGGTCTGTGCTCGGCGCACTGGCTTTGCGAAAATCGATGCGACGCCAAAAACAAGTTGAAGGTCAGCTGCGCGTGGCGTCCGGCGCATTTATGGAATTGCTTGAAGAACGGTTTCAGGAATGGAAACTGACCCCGTCCGAAAAGGACGTGGCGCTGTTTGCAATCAAAGGCATGTCAACACAGGATATTGCAGATCTGCGAAAGACCAGCGAAGGCACTGTCAAAGCACAGACAAATGCGATTTACCGCAAGGCAAATGTCAGTGGCAGACCCCAGCTGCTCAGCTTGTTTATCGATGATCTGATGGGTGAAACTTTAATTCAGCTACCAGTGGATTTTGATCCAGATCGGGCAGCCTGACGGGGTTTACGGAGATTTTGCAATTTGGCGAAACATGTCGATGTCCTGCAAATCAATGCCGTCTTCGCGAAATTGGCGATCTGCTGCGTTGCTGGCAATGACCGTGTTCAGACGTTCATTGATATAGATATATTGCCCATAAATGCCGCGGGCAAAATATTCGCCCGGCTCGGCGTCGCCCGGCACCCACCACTGATATCCATAACGGGTTTCACCGGGCGCGGTGTTGGCGCTGGCACGCGTTGAAGCGGCGACCCAATCGGCCGGAACAATCTGCTGGCCGTTCAGCCGGCCCTGTTGCAGGAACAACTGGCCAAAGCGCGCATAATCGCGGGTGCGCAGGTTTAGCCCCCCCAACACAAAGGCAGCGTCAAACCCGTCAGTAATATAGTATGGGTCAGCTTCCAGCCCTAACGGGTGCAGTAGTTTTTCCTGCAACAGGTCGGTCACGTTCCGGCCCGTGGCCCCACGAATAACCATGCCCAGAACATGGGTATCAATGGAAACATATTGCCATGTCTTGCCCGGTTCGTCGAAACACCCAGTCAGGGTTTGCGCGAATTTGTCCATTGAGCCACCCAGCGCCAGCACCCGCCCCATGCGGTTTATGTCGGATTTGAAGGCAAGGTAGTCTTCGTCAAATTCCACGCCGCTGGACATTTGCAGCACGTTCAGCAGGCTGGCACGCGCATAGGCGGAATTGCCCAGTTCGGGCGCGTATTTTGTGACCGGGTCATTCAGGCTGTCAAAGGTGCCTTCCTCATGCAAAATGCCAAACAGGGCCGAAAGAAAACTTTTGGCGACCGACCATGAAATGCGCAGATCCTGCGCGGTTGTGCCAAGGTAATAGTCTTCAAAAACCATCTGGCCGTCTTTTAGCACCACAAGGGCCGTGATCTGACGATCCACCAGCCATTTTGCGCTGCTGTCGGGCAGGGTGATCTGCGCGCCCTTTGGCAGGTCAAAAACCGGGCCATCGCCGCGCGTTAACGGGGCCGTCAAAAAGGCCTGTTCCATTGAGCTAAAGTTTTTGACAATCTTTTTTGCTGAAAACAAGCTGTTAACGGCCAAAAGACGCATAATTTCCTGTCGTTTCCAAAGGCCCACGGCCAGGGCAACAGCCACAAGAATGATTGCGCCGCCTAGGATCAGATTAAGAATGCTTTCCATGATTTTCCCTGTTTCGAACGGATAAGCCGGGCTTGGCGCAACCTATCCGGTGATTGAAGTGCCCGCCATCCAATTGACCCAGCGACCGTGAAAATCAACACGCCCAAGGTGAAATTCATGCCCGCCGGGCCACAGGTGCATGGTGATTGCAGCGCCGGGGGGTTGGGTATCGGCCTCCATCGAAAGCCATGCCAGTGGTTTGCTTTCAGTGGTGTTTTGCCCCGCGCGCTGGAAAAGTTCCCTGCCGCGTTCCTGTTGCACAGCGGGAAAATACTGCCATGCGATGGTGTTATAAACCAGATGCAGGGTGCCGTTCGGTTGGGCCGCCAGCCGGGTCTCAAGCCAGTCAATGGCATCGCCCTGATCAACGCTGACCGCCGGAAGTTCAAGCGCCCCGGCCAGACGCGCCAGACGCTCCGGCTGATCCGGCCAGATATAGGATGTAAGCCGGTCCCGGTCGGCCTGATTTTCGGTGCTGACCGGCATCAGGTCAACGCCACGCCGGTTGGTGACGTACACCCCGGCCGGGTGTGGGCATTGCCCGGCCCACTCGGGGGCTAGTGTGACACTTGCCCCTTTGGGGCCAAGGCGCTGGTTATTTGCTGATAGCGAAAACATGTCCCAGTTCAGGTTCAGCCCTGCGCTTGCGCCAAGCTCTGACACCATGAACGGCAGATCATATTTTTGCCCCAGCCAATGGGCCGCCGCAATCATCACGCTGGCGCGGGCAATTTCGTTGGTCTGGGGGGCGTTGCCGCACCATTCAATGATCTGGTCGGCGTGGGCATCCAGGGCACGGGCCACGGCGTTCCAAAGGGTGGCATCATCCACGCATGCAGGGGGGTAAACGCCCGCCAGTTCAGGGGCCACGCCGCACAAAACAAGACGGTGAAGCGCACCCGCAAGGCGCAGTGGTACAGATTGCCCCCGCGGCGAAACATCGCCCGGAATGGTGAATAATGCCTGCCCAACCTTCCCGTCTGCCGGTAATTTTTCGCCCAGCAGGGCCATCAATTGCCCCATAAAGTCTGATCCCAGATGGGTGCAGGATCCGGACTGATGGGCAAAAGCCTGACGCAAGTTCACTTGAACCGGTCAATCAGGGCCTGCAGTGGGGATTTGTCGTCTTTGGGTGCGGATGCGTCGGGCTTACCGGCGGGCTTGGTCGGTTTTGGCGCAGACTTGGACGACCGCGCTGGTGACACCAACAGGGCAACGGCATTCAAAAACCGCCCCGTGTCACCTGTGGCCAGATCATCCGCGCCTTTGCTGACGCCGGTGATCAGCGGGTCCAGCCAATCCTGATCTGCCTTGGCAAAATCATGCAGGACATACCCCGCCACGCGATCCTTGTGGCCGGGGTGGCCAACGCCGATGCGCACCCGCGAATAGTGCGGCCCGATATGTTGGTGAAGCGAGCGCAGCCCATTATGCCCCGCATGCCCGCCACCGTCTTTCACCCGGCATTTGCCGGGGGCCAGATCAATTTCGTCGTGAAAAACCGTAACATCGGTGGGTTCAATTTTATAAAACCTGATGGCTTCGCCCACCGACTGGCCCGACAGGTTCATAAAGGTTTCGGGTTTTAGCAGAATGATTTTTTCGCCGCCAAGGCGGCCTTCGCACAGCTGACCCTGAAATTTTGTGCGCCAGGGGGCAAAGCCGTGATCAGATGCGATCCGGTCAAGCACCATAAAGCCGATATTATGCCGGTTATGGGCGTATTTCGCACCGGGATTTCCGAGGCCGACAAAAAGTTGCATAGGTTATGACCCGACAGACAGGAATGGTTTCCGGGCCATTCTATCGGAATGTGTGCCTTGGGGGAAAGGTGTGATCTGGGGGGCGTTGGCTCGGCCCAGATCGCCACCGCATTTGGAAAACCCTGCAGCCATATTCTTGATCACTGCGCGCTTCCACGTCCCGATCTGGGTGGCCTCTCGGTGTTTGCCAGCAAACACCTGCCGGGCAATGGGACCAATGGTTCTTTTGTTTTGTCATTTTGAATCGCCTTTCTCATAAGCCGATCCACCTTAACTACGGGTCCGAAACCTGGCGACTACCTCTGAGGTCTAGGGCGCAGGTTGGGGTAACCGTCAAAGTTTTGCCAGTATTTCATGCTATTCAGGCTATGTAATCCGGGAAGCTGAAGATGAAAACCAATCCAGAAATGCATCACCTTACGGGCAAGATTGTGCTTCCTGTTGTGGTAAGCTCTGCCGATCGGCGGTCGTGCCGTCATCTGCCACGGGCCCCTATTTATCAGTTGCAGGACCTTGAAAAAAGCAAGCTACCGGTTGCAAACGTGCCCGAAAGTTCGGGCAAAGGGCGTTGGTCTGTGCTTGCATTGGGCCGGGGCCGGGGTGAGGAAAATGACCCCTTTATCAAACGTTTAGCCAGATTGCAGTGATGCCTGCGCAGGTTTTGAAGTCACGTTATTCACCCTGATTGGGCACCATCAGACCCAGACAAACACATCCGGTTGTCTGGGCGTTTCGTTTGATATGGCCCTAGATAATTTCCCTGAACAATGCCCGTGTGTTTTCCACGGTCATTTCAACCGGGTTGCCGCCGGTGCTGGGATCATTCAGGGCCGAAACTGTCAAGGCCTCAATGTCTGGGTTTTCAACGCCCAGTTCCGTCAGGGTTTTAGGGATGCCCATGGATGCGTTCAGATCATCCACATAGGCGCAAAAACCGTCAAAGCCACCCGATATCCCCAGATAGGCCGCCGCTTGGTTGATTACGCCTTCAATTTTGGGGCGGTTGAATTGCAGAACTGCTGGCATGCACACGGCGTTTGTGGTGCCGTGGTGGGTGTGGTGAACGGCGCCAATTGGGTGGCTAAGGGCGTGAATGGCGCCCAGACCCTTTTGGAACCCGGTGGAGCCCATGATTGCCGCACTCATCATATGGGCGCGGGCCTCAAGGTCGGTGCCGTCGGCATAGGCGCGCGGCAGGTAGTCTTTGACCAGACGCATACCTTCCAGGGCGATGCCCTGTGACATTGGGTGATAGTGCGGGCTGCTAAAGGCTTCGACGCAGTGGGCAAAGGCATCAAGACCTGTGCCGGCGGTGATGAACTTTGGCATGCCAACGGTTAGTTCGGCGTCGCAGATCACCACGGATGGCAACATTTTCGGGTGAAAAATGATTTTCTTTTCGTGGATTTCAGTGTTTGTGATCAGGCTGGCGCGCCCAACTTCGGAGCCTGTTCCGGCAGTGGTAGGCACGGCAACAATTGGGGCAATGGCGTCGGCGTCGGCCCGTGTCCACCAGTCACCCACATCTTCAAAATCCCAAAGTGGGCGGGTTTGACCGGCCATAAGGGCGATGACCTTGGCCAGATCCAGACCAGACCCGCCACCAAAGGCGATCACCCCGTCATAGCCGCCTTCGCGGTATGCCCGCAGGCCATCGGCCACGTTTACGTCATTTGGGTTTGGATCAACCTCTGAAAACATGCCCCGGCCAAGGCCTGCGGCCTCTATATGGTCCAGCGTGCGGGTGGTGATTTCCATGCTTGCCAACCCCTTATCGGTGATCAGCAATGGCTTTGTAATGCCTGCAACTGCGCAAGCCTCAGCAATTTCAGAAATGCGCCCCGCACCAAATCGGATAGATGTGGGGTATGACCAGTTTGCAGTTATCGTCATGGGCTCAGGCCTTTTTCAGGTGGTAAGATTTTGGGCGTGTCAGGTTGTGGTATCCGATGACGGACAATCCGCCACCGCGTCCGGTGTTTTTACATCCGGTCCAGCACAGGCCGGGGTCAAGGTAATCAGCGCGGTTCATGAAAACCGTGCCGGTTTCAAGCTGGTCACCAATGGTTTCAGCGCGGGCCACATCGGCGGTCCAAAGGGACGCGGTCAGGCCAAATTCACTGTCGTTCATCAGTTTGATTGCCTCGGCGTCGTCCTTGACCTTCATAATGCCGACAACGGGGCCAAAGCTTTCGTCACGCATCACCCGCATGGAATGATCAACATCCACCAGTATTTGCGGCATCAGGTAGGCGCCACCGTCGTCCTGCGGGAACAGGGCCGGGTCAATCAGGGGGGTGGCCCCGGCGGCGATGGCCTCGGATGTCTGGGTGCGCACTTCGTCGGCGAAACGCACATTGGCCATGGGGCCAATGGTGGTATCGGCGTCAAGTGGGTTGCCCAGCTTATAGCCGTTTACGATGGCCACGGCCTTTTCAACGAATGCATCAAACAGGCTTTCAACCACGTAAATCCGTTCAATCCCACAGCAGCACTGGCCCGAATTGAACATCGCGCCGTCGATCAGGGTATCAACAGCCGCGTCCAGATTGGCGTCTTCCATGACATAGCCGGGGTCTTTGCCGCCCAGTTCCAGACCGATGCCGGTAAACGTGCCGGCGGCCGCCGTTTCCATGGCAACACCACCACCAACAGAGCCGGTGAAATTCACAAAACCAAAGGATTTCGCGGCAATCAGGGCGGATGTGGTTTCATGATCCAGGAACATGTTCTGAAACACGTCCTTTGGAATACCCACTTCGTGGAAGGCCTGCGCCATACGTTCGCCAACCAGCAGGGTTTGCGTTGCGTGTTTCAGCAGCACCGCGTTACCCGCAATCAGCGCCGGGGCAACAGTATTAACAGCCGTCATATAGGGATAGTTCCACGGGGCCACCACCAGCACAACGCCGTGGGGCACACGTTTGATATAGCGCTTGAAACTGGCGTCTTCGCTGACCTCAATATCGGCCAGCGCATCAACCGCGATATCGGCCATATGGCTGGCGCGTTCGTTAAAGCCACCAAATTCGCCGCCGTAACGCACCGGGCGGCCCATTTGGTGGGCCAGTTCGTCAACAATCACGTCGTTCATTTCACCAACACGGGCCACCCCTGCCTGCACCAGTGCGATGCGTTCCGACAGGGGGCGCGCGGCCCATTCGACCTGTGCCGCAGTGGCGCGCGCAACGGCATCCGCCGCCTGATCGGGCGTCAAAACGGCACGTTCGGCATACAGCGATCCGTCAATCGGTGAGATACATTTCAGGGTCTTTGTCATGGTATCAGGCCTTTTCAAATCCGCGGGCGATTTCGTAGTCGGTGACGACTCGGTCAAATTCTTCAACTTCCCATTCAGCGGCGCGGGTATAGTGGTCAACCACGTC
>DAOURA010000160.1 GCA_030625325.1 Marinosulfonomonas sp. | reverse complement strand
CCAATTTTCTTCAACCCCATGAAACCCACTTCCTCAATTCTTTGCCACCCAATTTGAATTTTCTAACCCAGATGCTCTGGGAACTCTAGCGGGTTGGTTTTAATTTCTTATCGCTTTTCCGCCCGGTTGCCGGTTGCGCTGATAAAACCACTTTCCAAATAAAAAGGCGGGCCATTACAGCCCGCCCTTCAAATCTTTTACATCCGCAGCGTCTTAGTTACCGGTTGCAGATTCCACGCTGATGGTCACGCCCGGACCCATGGTTGAGCTGATTGAGATGCTCTTCATATATGTGCCTTTGGCGCCGGTTGGGCGGGCCTTTTGTACGGCATTGATGAAAGAGCGCAGGTTTTCAACCAGCTGATCTTCGCTAAACGATGCTTTGCCGATACCGGCCTGAACCACGCCAGCCTTTTCAACCTTGAACTGGACTTCACCGCCCTTGGCCGCCGCAACGGCCGCCGCAACATCCATGGTTACGGTGCCAACCTTGGGGTTTGGCATCAGGTTGCGTGGGCCAAGAACCTTACCCAGACGGCCAACGATTGGCATCATGTCAGGGGTTGCAATGCAGCGATCAAAGTCGATCTTGCCGCCTTGCACGATTTCCATCAGGTCTTCGGCACCAACAATGTCTGCACCGGCCTTTTGGGCCTCTTCTGCTTTGGCGTCGCGGGCGAAAACAGCCACGCGTACAGTTTTACCTGTGCCATTTGGCAGGGCAATAACGCCACGAACCATCTGGTCGGCGTGACGCGGATCAACACCAAGGGTGATCGCAATTTCAACAGTTTCGTCGAACTTGGCCTTGGCGTTGCCCTTAACCAGAGCAACGGCTTCTTCAACTGTTACCTTGCGCTTGTCAGCAAATGCTGCGCGCGCCGCAGTTGTGCGTTTTCCATATTTTGCCATCGAACTACCCTTTCACCTCAATACCCATAGAGCGGGCAGAGCCCAGAATAATCTGCATCGCCGCGTCGATATCGTTGGCGTTCAGATCTTTCATTTTGGCTTCGGCAATCTCTTTTACCTGCTTCAGCGTCACCGACCCAACCACTTCACGGCCCGGCAATGCGGCGCCTGATTTCAGCTTGGCAGCCTTGCGCAGGAAATAGGACGCAGGTGACGTCTTAATGTCCATGGTGAAGGACTTATCCTGGTAATAGGTAATTACGGTCGGGCAAGGTGCGCCCGGCTCAAGATCCTGTGTCCTGGCGTTGAACGCCTTACAGAATTCCATGATGTTGATCCCACGCTGACCAAGGGCTGGTCCAACGGGTGGGGATGGGTTTGCCTGACCTGCAGGAACCTGCAGCTTCATAGTACCGGCGAGTTTTTTGGCCATGTGACCACTCCTTTTTCACCTCTGCATGGCATCGCGATGCCCGCAGTCTTCAGTTTAGTGGTTCGGCTGGTCACGCGCGCGCGCCGATGCCTCCCACGGTTTTAGGCCGGCGCAGGCGGTGCTGCATCGGCAAGTGGGTCAAATAGGGGGTGGGGGTGGTTTTGGCAAGGGGGATGTTGGGGGTTGGGGGGGCTTATAGTGAAAGTGCGGGTTTTGAGCGCAAAGTGACATACCCGCCATTTCGAAATCTCAACATCAGGTCTTGTGTTGCATAAACCGCCAAAACCCCTTCACAACACTCATAGCGTCAATTTCGTCTAGGTCAAATCCTGTTGTGTTGCAAAAACTGACAAAACCCCAACACAACGCATGTTACACTGTAAATTCCTCACACAAACCTCTTTGTGTTGCAAAGTTGTCCAAAAATGCTACACAAACCAAGGTCGGCGGTCAAAGACAGGAGCCACGCAATGCCCACACACATAGACGATTATGATCAAAGCAATGCGGTCAACTACCACTACGGCCATTTTCCACCAAGTGAGCTTGACTTAAGTCGCCTGATTGAACCCCTGACACGGGCACAGGACGCTATTTCACGCTATGATCAAATGCTTCTTTCCCTTCCAAATAGTGAACTTCTATTGGCACCACTACGTCAGAACGAAGCGGTTATTTCCTCTCGGATGGAAGGCACAATTTCAACCGTGGATGAGGTTATGATCTATGAAGCACAAAGCGAAGATAACAAGGCGCCCGGCGATGCGCGCAGTGATGTTATCGAAGTTGCCCTTTACAGCGCGGTTCTTCGCCGCGCCCAGATTGCTGTTGCAGATGGTGACCCCATTAACGAAGGCCTTATAAAAAACGCACATCGTATTTTGTTAAGCTTTGGTCGCGGTGCGAACAAATCACCCGGTGAATACAAGGTGGATCAAAACTATATTGGGGATGACCGGCATAAAATAATTTATTTTAAGCCTATCAGCCCGCTACAACTTCAGCCCGCCATGCACGATCTGTTAAAGTTCATCGAGTCATCGCAGATGTTACATCTGTTCAAAGTCGCGGTGGCACATGTCGAATTCGAAGCCCTACACCCCTTTAATGACGGGAACGGCCGGATCGGTCGTCTATTGGTAACACTATTGCTGTGGAAGTTTGGCCTGATCCACAAACCCCATTTCTATATAAGTGCCTTTTTCGAAACCCATAAGGACGAATATATCGAACTAATGCGAAGCGTATCGCGTGATGATGACTGGACAAGCTGGACCGCGTTCTTTTTGACAGCCATCGCTGAACAGGCCGAAAGTAACCTGCGAACTGCGCAGCGCATCACAGAACTGTATGATGAAATGAAAGAACCTTTCAGGGAGATGTCCGGTTCTAAATGGCACATCGCAGCCCAAGACTGTATTTTTGAAAACCCGGTATTCAAAAATAGCCAACTGATCAAGCGCTCTGGCATGCCCAAGCATGTCGCCATACGGATCACAAAACTTCTGTATGAAAATGGTTTATTGCGAGAGCTAATCCCCGCAAGCGGTCGCAGGGGCGCCCTATACATGTTCGAACCCCTGATGGAAATTGTGAGGGCATAACCAGAATAAAAATCTGCACCCAATCGAATTTATGTAAAGCATCAATTCTATTAGGGGTTGCCCTTCGGGGCGACACCCAGGGCGCGCTATCCCTGCTTGGTAACCTGCGTATATTCCAGTTCAACCGGGGTGGCCCGGCCAAAGATTGATACCGACACCTTCAGGCGCTGGTTGTCGTCGTCCACGTCTTCCACCATGCCGTCAAAGCCTTCGAACGGCCCGTCGGTCACGGCAACCTTTTCGCCCACATCAAAGTGGATCAGGTTGCGCGGTGCGGCTTCGCCTTCTTCAACACGGTTCAGCAGGGCGTTGACCTCGGCGTCGCGCATTGGGATAGGGCGGCCCATCTGGCCCAGAAAGCCAGTGACGCGGTTGATAGAATTGATCAGGTGATAACCCTGATCGCTCATTTCCATGCGCACCAGAACATAACCGGGCATAAAGCGGCGCTCGGCGGTTACTTTTTTACCGCGCCGCATTTCGATGACTTCTTCGGTGGGCACCAGAACTTCTTCGATCTGTTCCTCAAGGCCGGCTTCTACAGCGGCGACTTTGATCTGTTCGGCGATCTTTTTCTCGTAGTTCGAGAGAACACTCACCGAATACCAACGTTTCGCCATTTGCTGTCGCCTTTGCCTGTGCCCACGCCTTGGCGTGAAAATTTCAAATTTATCAGGCGGTTAGCCCGCCAGAACCCCAACAAAGACAACATGCCATTCGAATCAAAGCATATCATGTCGGGAAGTGTTGCCCCGATTACCGCCGAAAGGCGATAAATTCAAGCCTTGCGGCTACAATCACCTAGCCAAACATTCCCAGTACGGCCTGCAGGCCTGTGCGAATAATCAGATCGACAATAAAGAAAAAGATCGCCGTTAGTGTGGCCATCACAAAAACCATGCCCGTGGTCAACAGAACCTCGCGACGCGCCGGCCAAACGATCTTGGAAACTTCGCCGCGCACCTGTTGCACAAACTGAAGTGGATTAACTGTCTTTGCCATGAATCAATTCCGTATGTTTCGGGTCAGGCGCAGATACGCGCTTTGTTGGCGCAGTTCAAGTGGTGCCAACCGGATGGTTTGAACAGGGCCTGCGTACTGGCCATGTGGCCGGGCCATAAGTTTCCAACGCTGTTTCAGGGTGGTGGTCTGGCAGGGGCTAAGAGACTCGAACTCTTGACCTTCGGTTTTGGAGACCGGCGCTCTACCAACTGAGCTAAACCCCTAGGACCGGGACCGGCAATAGCGGCAATCAAAGTCACTTGCAAGACTTCCCCTTGTGCAAAGCACGCAATTCGGGCCAAGAAAGGGAAACTTTTGAAATGCTTTAGAAGTGGTGCAATGAAACTACGCAAACGCCTTGAAAATTCTGACGCACTGGCCGCGGTTTTATCCTGGGGGCTAGCGGGTTACCTGCGAATTTGTTTTGCCACCACGCGCTGGAAAAATTTTGGCATTGGGGGGCTGGAGGAAGACCTGAAAAACGGGCCGGTTATCGTTGTGCTTTGGCATGGGCGCCTGCTATTTGGCCCCCTGGCATGGCCAATTGAATTATCGCCGATATTCACCCTGCGTGATCCGTCACCTGCTGGTCGGTTGTCTTCGGACACCCAAACCCGGCTGGGGATGCAGCCGATCACGATGCATGCCAATGCTTCAAATTTTACGGCGTCCAAAAAGATTTTACAGCATATTCGTAAAGGCAACAGCCTTGCGATGACCGCTGATGGCCCAATGGGGCCGAACCGGGACGCCAAACAGGCCCCCATTGAATGGGCGCGCGCCACGGGTTGCCCGGTTTATTTGTTTGCATGGTCTGCCCGGCGCAACAAACGGCTGGGAACATGGGACAAAATGATGATGCCGGTGCCGTTCACCCGTGGGGCCTATGCCTTTCGCAAATGGGAAACGGATGTGCCGCGCAAAATTGATGCGGCAGGCTATACGGCCCTGCGGCGCAAACTGTCGGATGACCTGGACCGTGTGGTCGCCGAGGCGGATGCGTTGGCCGGGG
>DAOURA010000102.1 GCA_030625325.1 Marinosulfonomonas sp. | reverse complement strand
AACCCGATCAGCATTGCAACAAACGGCGACACCTTTACCCAGTTCGGGGAATGGTGGGCGTCATCCAGCACATGATTGTCGGGCGCCATAAAGATCGCGCCCTGCGGGGTGGCGTGGTGCTGGGCTATCATCATCGCGTTGTGGGTTGCGTTTTCGTCATGGGTGTCCACGGCAACGGTGGCGTTGGTATCAACATTTTCACTGGTCATGGCGGCGTGGGTATCGGTGGCCGTTTCATGGGCAGAAATACCAAAGAAATCGTTTAGCTCATCATGATCCCCAAAGAACGGGTTCAGCCAGACCATACCGGCAAAGATCGCCCCAACAGCCAGAACCCCAAGGGGCACCAGCATGCTTAGCGGGCTTTCATGGGCGTGCTCATGCTTGTGCTTGTCGCCACGTTCGGTGCCATAAAAGGTCATGAACATCAGGCGCCAGCTGTAAAAACTGGTGAACAACGCGGCAATAACCAGCATCCAAAAGGCATAGGCCGAACCCGATGCAAAAGCGCTTTCGATAATCGCGTCCTTGGACAGGAAGCCTGCAAACCCGATGCTGGTCAGCGGAATACCAACCCCGGTGATGGCCAGTGTGCCGATCATCATCGCGGCAAATGTATAGGGGATCTTTTTGCGTAGGTTGCCGTAATTACGCATGTCCTGTTCGTGGTGCATGGCATGGATCACCGACCCCGCCCCAAGAAATAACATCGCCTTGAAAAAGGCATGGGTCAGCAAATGGAACATCGCAACCGAATAAACCCCGACACCGGCGGCGACAAACATATAGCCAAGCTGGCTACAGGTTGAATAGGCGATGACGCGTTTGATATCGTTTTGTACAAGACCCACCGTGGCCGCAAAAAACGCAGTACTTGCCCCGACGATCACCACGAACATCTTTGCCTCGGGGGCAAATTCAAACAGTGGCGACATACGGCAAACCAGAAACACACCGGCCGTTACCATGGTGGCGGCGTGGATCAGGGCCGACACGGGTGTCGGGCCTTCCATCGCATCCGGCAACCATGTGTGCAGGAACAATTGCGCCGATTTACCCATGGCACCGATGAACAACAGCACCGCCAAAAGGTTGGCGGCGTTCCAGTCGGCCCATAGGAAATGAAGTTCAGTTTCCGCCAGATGGGGTGCGGCGGCAAATACATCGTCCAGCTTTATGCTGTCCACCATGTAGAACAGACCGAAAATACCAAGGGCAAAGCCGAAGTCACCAACCCGGTTGACCACAAAGGCCTTAATCGCGGCGGCGTTGGCACTTGGTTTTTTATAGTAGAAGCCGATCAGCAGGTAAGACGCAACACCCACCCCTTCCCAGCCAAAGAACATCTGAACAAGGTTATCGGCCGTTACCAGCATCAGCATGGCAAAGGTAAAAAACGACAGATAGGCAAAGAACCGGGCGCGGTAGTTGGCATTTTCGCCAAAGTTATCGTCATGGGCCATATAGCCGAACGAATACATGTGCACGAGGCTGGACACCGTTGTCACAACGATCAGCATGATCGCGGTCAAACGGTCCAGACGAATACCCCAATCGGTGGACAGTGTGCCACTTTCGATCCAGCGCAGGATCTGGATATGTTCAGTCACGCCATCAAACGTCAGGAACACAACCCAGCTCAGCAATGCCGACAGGAACAACAGCCCCGTGGTCAGCCACTGGGCGGCGTTTTCACCAATGATACGCCAGCCGAAACCAGCGATTAGTGCGCCGATCAGCGGGGCAAAGAGAATGGTAGTTAACATATCGCTTAGCCCTTCATCACATTGACGTCTTCAACGTCGATGGTGCCCCGGTTACGGAAGAAAACAACCAATATCGCCAGCCCGATCGCGGCCTCGGCGGCGGCGACGGTCAGCACAAATAAGGTGAACACCTGACCAACCAAATCACCAAGATAGCTGGAAAAAGCCACCATATTGATATTGACCGCCAACAGCATCAGTTCGATCGACATCAAAATGATGATGACGTTTTTGCGGTTCAGGAATAGCCCGAAAATACCGATCACAAAAAGTGCGGCAGCAACGCTCAGGTAACTTTCAAGTCCGACCATTGGTTCCCTCAAATCTTTTTTTCTTTTCGCGGTGGCGGCGCAGGGCCACCACAACCAGCGATATCAGCATCGCCAGCGGCAATAGTGGTGCAAGGTTACTCACAACCCCTGCCCCGGTTTCACATCGATCAGTTCCATCGCCTTGGCGGGATCACGGTGCATCTGGTCAATCACGTTCTGGCGCTTGACGTTCGGGCGGTGACGCATGGTCAACAAAATCGCCCCGATCATCGCAACCAACAGGATCAGGCCTGACAACTGGAATAACAGGATGTAATCGCCGTAAATCAACTGACCCAGGGCGGCGGTATTATGCACCTGATCAAGGTCGGGCGTAACAGCGGCGCGCAGCCCCTGTGCCTGATCAGCAAATTGCCAGGACCCAAACGCCAGCGAAAGCTGCATCAGGATCACCACGCCAATCAACAACGCAATGGGCACATAACGCGCCATTTCACCACGAAGCTCGGCAAAATCCACGTCCAGCATCATAACGACAAACAGGAACAGAACCGCAACCGCACCAACATAAACAATGATCAACAGCATCGCGACAAATTCAGCCCCCAGCAGAACAAACAGCCCCGAAGACGAAACAAACGCCAATATCAGCCAAAGGACTGAATGAACCGGGTTTTTGGAAACCACGGTCAGAAAACCAGCCACCACAAGGGTGGTTGCAAAGAGGTAAAAAGCAAAATCTACGAGGCTCATTCATCCCCCTCCTTTTCGTCGGCAAATACAGCCTGTGCACTGGAAACATTCATCGGTAGGGCGCATCCAATTCCAGATTACGGGCGATCTCTGCTTCCCAGCGATCACCGTTGGCCAGCAGTTTCTCTTTGTCGTAAAATAGCTCTTCCCGGCTTTCGGTGGCATATTCAAAATTCGGCCCCTCAACGATGGCGTCCACCGGGCAGGCTTCCTGACAAAAACCGCAATAGATGCATTTGGTCATGTCCAGATCATAGCGCGTGGTGCGGCGCGACCCATCTGCGCGGGGTTCTGCATCAATCGTGATGGCCTGCGCCGGGCAGATTGCTTCGCACAGTTTACAGGCGATACAGCGTTCTTCACCGTTGGGATAACGGCGCAGCACATGTTCACCACGAAACCGCGGGCTAAGCGGGCCTTTTTCATGGGGGTAGTTCAGGGTGGCCTTGGGGGCAAAGAAATACTTCATCCCCAGACCAAAGCCCTTAATAAAATCCATCAGCAGGAAATATTTGGTTGCCCGTACGTAATCAAATGCCATTGCGTCAGCCCCCCACTGCCCAGCGGGCATAGGTGCCGCCAAACAAACCGTATTGCGCAAAAAATGCGACCAGAACCACCCATGCCAATGACAGCGGCAGGAACACCTTCCAGCCGATCCGCATCAACTGGTCATAGCGATAGCGCGGCGTGATCGCCTTAACCATCGCAAAGAAAAAGAAGAATACCCACATTTTGCCAACCATCCAAAGCACACTGTCAGGGAGGCCCGGAATTGGTGACAGCCAGCCGCCAAAGAACAGCAGGCTAAGCAAGGCACACATCAGGAAGATGGAAATATATTCACCGGCCATATACAAAAGGTAGGGCGTTGAAGAATATTCAACCATGAAACCCGCAACCAGTTCGCTTTCTGCTTCGGGCAGATCGAACGGCGGGCGGTTGGTTTCGGCCAGCGCACTGATAAAGAACAGCACCACCATCGGCAGGTGCGGCAACCAGTACCAGCTAAACAGCCCGTAATCGCCATCCTGCGCGCGCACAATGTCACCAAAGTTCATCGACCCGGTGGTCAGAATAATACCGATAATGATCAGCCCCAGAGATACCTCATAGGACACCATCTGCGCGGCTGAGCGCAGGGAACCAAGGAACGGGTATTTTGAATTGGACGCCCAGCCCCCCATGATCACGCCGTAGACTTCCAGTGAAGACACAGCAAAAACAAACAGGATCGCCACGTTCAGATCCGACATAACCCAGCCATCATCAAACGGGATCACCGCCCAGGCCAGAATTGCCAGAACAAAACTGGTCATCGGGGCCAGAAAATACACCGGCTTATCTGCACCGGCGGGAACGACCACTTCTTTCACAACGTATTTCAGTGCATCGGCCACCGATTGCAGGATGCCATAGGCCCCCACAACGTTTGGCCCCCGGCGCATCTGAACCGCGGCCCAGATTTTCCGGTCACCATAGACCAGAAATAATAGGGAAATCATCACAAAGGCGATGATCAACAGGCACTGCGCCAGGATCAGGACCAGTATGCCAAAGGGTGTTGTCAGAAATTCAGCCATGTTGTCCCTGCTATCAGACCGTCGGAATGCCTTGTGTCACGCAGTTTTGCACTGTGACTTCGGCGTCAAGAGTGCGCAAACCTTGCGGCAGTGTCGGCGACATTGTGTAAACCGCATCTGCGACCCAAATACCACCCTCGATTGCCACATTTGTTCGAACATGACGCGCAAATCCATAGCCAATCGCGCGGGCATGCCCGGCGGCCACACAATCGGTATATCGGGCAACATCCGCCCGGTCGCGCGCGCCTGTCATTGTGGCGTGAATATCAATCAGATCGCCCCCCAGCGACAGGGTCTTTGCCCCCTGATAATCGGGCGCAAAGGGGGCGGGCGTCGCCGGGCCTGTGCCCTGCGCGCATCCACTTAGTCCTGTCAGTGCCAATGCTATGGTCATCGAAATGGCTTTCACACCTATTGGGCCGCTATCTGGCCGGGTTTTCGCGCGCTGGCATTTGCTGACAATTCACCCATCAGGGCCGAGGCCCGTGCAATCGGGTTTGTCAGATAAAAGTCAGCAATCGCATTTCTGAATGTCGCCTTGCCCAGCTTGCGTGATTTTGGAAGCTTCCAGTTGTTTTCAGCCACCTGATCCACATCCCCCAGATGGGGCACAGCCGCAATTATCGCACTGCGCAGGGCCGCCAGCGTGTCATAGGGCAACGTTTCGCCCATTTCACCACTTAGGGCGCGCAGGATGGCCCAGTTTTCCTTGGCCTCGCCCGGTGCAAACCCGGCGCGCTGTGCCAGTTGCGGGCGACCTTCGGTATTCACAAACAGGCCGTTTTCTTCGGTATAGGTCGCGCCCGGCAGGATGATGTCGGCGCGGTGTGCGCCCCTGTCACCGTGGCTGCCCTGATAAATCACGAAAGGCCCGTCGGCGATTTCGACTTCATCCGCGCCAAGGTTATAAACCACTTCGGCGTCTTTCAGGGCGACCTTCATGCCGCCCTTGGTGGTGGCGCCAACGTCCATTGCACCAACGCGCGACGCGGCCGTGTGCAGCACCATCAGTTTTGATTTCGTGGCCTCGGCCAGTTGCATGGCTGTGGCCAATACGGCCTCTCCGTCGGCCTCTTGCAATGCGCCCTGCCCGACGATGACAATGGACGCCACGTCCAGAACCGGGCCGAACTTATGATCAAGCAACCCGGCCAGTGCGGCGCGGTCCGTGCCCACATGGGCGTAATCATATGTCAGATCAACGGCTTCGCCCACCAGACCAACATTGCAACCCTTTGTCCACGCCTTACGGATACGGGCGTTCAGAACCGGGGCTTCAACCGCCGGGTTGGTGCCGATCAGTTGGATCATCTGGGCGTTATCAATGTCTTCAATGGTCGCGGTGCCCACATAGGCGGCGCGATTACCACTTGGCAGTTTGGCGCCATCTGTGCGGCATTCAACACTGCCGCCCTGACCTTCGATCAGTTGTTTCAGGGCAAACGCGGCCTCAACCGGGGCCAGATCACCGATCAGGCCGATGGTTTTCTTGCCCTTCATGGCCGATGCCGTTACGCGCAGGGCTTCGTCCCATGATGCAGGCGTCAGTTTGCCGTTCTTGCGGATATAGGGGGTATCAAGGCGCTGGCTGCGCAGCCCGTCCCAGACATACCGGGTTTTGTCAGAAATCCATTCTTCGTTCACGCCGTCGTGGTTGCGCGGCAAGATGCGCATAACTTCGCGCCCCTTGGTGTCAACGCGGATGTTGCTGCCAAGGGCGTCCATAACGTCAATGGTTTCGGTCTTGGTCAGTTCCCAAGGGCGGGCAGTAAAGGCGTAGGGTTTGGACACCAGCGCACCAACCGGGCACAGGTCAACAATGTTGCCCTGCAGGTTGGTGTCCAGTGACGCGCCCAGATAGCTGGTGATTTCAGCATCTTCGCCGCGCCCGGTCTGGCCCATCACCGTGATACCGGCCACTTCTGAAGTAAAGCGCACGCAACGGGTGCAGGAAATGCAGCGCGTCATATGGGTATCAATCAGGGGGCCAAGATCCAGATCGGTGCCGGTGCGCTTGGCTTCGCGGAAACGGGAAAAATCAACGCCGTAGGCCATGGCCTGATCCTGCAAATCACATTCGCCGCCCTGATCACAGATCGGGCAATCCAGCGGGTGGTTGATCAGCAGAAATTCCATCACGCCCTCACGGGCCTTTTTAACCATCGGCGAATTGGTTTTGACGACCGGTGGCTGACCTTCCGGGCCGGGGCGCAGATAACGCACCTGCATCGCGCAGGACGCGGCGGGCTTGGGTGGGCCGCCGACAACTTCGACCAGACACATGCGACAGTTCCCGGCGATCGACAGACGTTCGTGGTAACAAAAACGCGGCACTTCCACGCCTGCAACTTCGCAGGCCTGTATCAGCGTCATCGCGCCGTCTACTTCCAGTTCTTTGTCGTCGATAATAACCTTGCGTAGATCTGCCATCACTTCACCCGTTTTTCGTCTTCGTTACCGCAGTATTTGCGCGGGGCCCTACCAGGACCATAATAGTTGTCCGATCAGCGAACCGTTCTTGATTTCAGCCCGCCCAAGGGAGCAATAAGTTGCTTCGTTATCTTCCACAACGCCATTTTCAACCAAATAGGCCCTTGTGGCGTCTTCTATGCGTTTGCGTTCTTTTTTGGAGCCGATAAACGCGCCAATTTGCTTTTTCGAAAACCCAAGCCCCATGGCATATTTTTCCAGTTGCTTTGCCTTGCGCAGCGCCAGAAATATCCGCGCGTTAAGATAGCGGCAGTTGTTTCGGATCGTATCAGCCGCAGCCGCCGAGACCAGCGAATAGGTGATATGTTCGTCCTGTGACAGGCGTGTCGTATCCTGCGCGGGGGCCGCCCCTGCAAGGGCGAAAACCACACAACATGCCGCAATGCCTTGGTTTATTTTTGTGTTCTTCAAATTCATCTTCATTCTGTCTGCTCCGCCGGTGGTGCGCAAAACCGCGCCCGCCTGTTACCAAAGGCCGATAACGTTGACCCGGTTACGCCCAGCAAATTAAGGTGTTTCATCACCCTTTGTACAAACAGGGGCCAGATCATTTTTGTCTGGTCCTCTGGTCGGTTTTGCCACCTTGCGCCGGGTGGCAGCGTAGTTGCGCAGGTGATTACAGGAACGGGGCGAACCGCAAAAACTTTGCCGCCCCACCCCCGGCCCATCACCGAATTTTCATCAGTTTGGCAAGGGCTTCGTTTTCATCCGCCTCGGCGCGGATCGCGGTGCAAAGGGCGTCGCCCCCTTCGGCATCAACGCCATGTTTTTCACGCAGGGCGGTTTCACGTTTGCCC
>DAOURA010000178.1 GCA_030625325.1 Marinosulfonomonas sp. | reverse complement strand
TTTACCGCTTCGACCGCGCCAAGAACGCCCTTGCCCAAATAGCGCGACATGTCGCCGTCACGTTTTTCAACCGCTTCGTGGGCGCCGGTTGAGGCCCCGGATGGCACCGCCGCCCGGCCCATGGTGCCGTCTTCCAGGATCACGTCAACCTCGACTGTTGGGTTGCCCCGGCTGTCCAGTATTTCGCGCGCGAAGATGTCGATGATTGTGCTCATGGTTTTTCTTTCTTTAGGGGGGTGCCAAATAGTTCCATGCGGTGATCCACAAGGCGATAACCTAGTTTGGCAGCGATTTTTTCCTGTAGGGCTTCGATCTCTTTATCAACAAATTCAATGACCTGACCAGTGTTCAGATCAATCAGGTGGTCATGGTGATCGCGGTCCGCCGTTTCATAGCGCGCCCGCCCATCACCAAATTCATGCCTCTCCAGCAGGCCCCAGTCTTCGAATAATTTCACCGTGCGATAAACCGTTGCCAGTGAAATATTTGGGTCCCGCTGTGCGGCGCGTTTGTACAGTTCTTCCACGTCCGGGTGGTCTGTTGACTGTTCCAGAACGGCGGCGATTGTGCGCCGCTGATCGGTCAGGCGCAGGCCCTTTTCTTCACATCTGGCAATGATCGTTTTGGTCATTTTCACCTCTGCTGCGTGGCGTAGGGTCTACAAAACCCCATGCCCAAGGTCCACCAGTTTTGGCAAAAATACCCGATCAAAACCCCAGTTGGTTTCTGTCGGAATTTTCGGCGCATCAAAAACTTGCCTTATACAATAGTTGTGTTATACAAGTAATATGTTGAACTTCGAATCCATTCCGATTTACTGGGCCAACCGCCTAAGTGCGATGACACGGCGTGAACTGACCAACCGTTTTCGGGCTGCCGGCCACAATATCAGCCCCGAAGAATGGGCGATATTGCTGTTGTTGTGGCGTCAGGATGCACAGAACCCCGGCGAAATGTCGGCGCGAACGGTGCGCGACCCCACCACGATGACCCGGCTGATTGACGCGATGGTGCGCAAGGGTCTGGTTGTGCGGCGCGCCGACCCAACGGATCGGCGGCGTTCAAGCATTTGCCTGACCGAACATGGCCGTACAATGGAACCGGTGCTGATCGCACTGGCCGCCCCAATGATCACGGCCAGTTTGGACGGGGTATCAAAAGACGACGCAGAAACCACAGTTCGGGTTCTGTCAAAGATGATTGCCAATATTTCAGCCGCCAAAAAAGGGGAAAGATGATGACAAATTATAATTACACCAAATTTGATGCTAATCACTATGAACTGGTGGCGTTTCGTGGGCCGGATATGGGCACAAAAGCCCCACCTGTGATGGTCAGTGATCTAGGCGGTAACCAAAAACCGTTGCTGGACTTTAACGGTAAGTTTCTGGTGCTGGAATTTGGCAGCATTACCTGCCCGCTGTTTCAGTCACGCAGATCAGCAATGGATCGTATCAACCGCGAAAACCCCGATGTGGCCAGCAAAATCCTGTATGTACGAGAGGCCCACCCCGGTGCTGAGATTTCAGCCCATGTCACCCAGGACGACAAAACCGCCTGTGCGCGGCGACTGCACGATAAAGACGGGCAGGGGCGTGAAATTGTGGTGGATGACATGCAAGGCACCGCCCATCAGGCCTATGGCAGCTATCCCAACGCGGTGTTCATAATCAATGCAAATGGCTGTGTGGTCTATCGCAGTGCCTGGAACAATGGCGCGGCCACGGCGCGCGTCCTTCGTCGGTTACTGGCCGGGAAATCCGTGCGGGCAGAAAGTTTTTTCGTGCCCCCAAGGCCACCGGTGGCAATCGGCACGTTCCGGCAGGCCGGACGTGGATCAGCGCGTGATTTTTTCGTCGGGCTGCCACAACTGGCGTGGAAAAATCTGGTGCGGCGCAATTTGCGCCTGATATTTGGTAACCGGGGCCGGGTGTCGCCGGATGTGGGGTGCTAGGGCAGGGCCTGTTACATCAGTTCCGGCTCGCGCCCCAGTTTGGTGGCCAGTGGGGCAACGGTTAACCCCTGCACGATGATTGAAAAGATCACCACGATGTAAGTGACCGCCAGTATCAGCGGTTTATATTCAGTGTCGGGCAGGGACAGGGCGAGTGCGACGCTTATGCCGCCCTTCAGCCCACCCCATGTCATGATCGGGATCACCCCGCGCGAAAAGTCCTGAAACCGGCGCAGCATCAGGATTGGCACTGCCACCGCCGCAAGGCGTGCCACCAGTGCCAAAGCAATGGTGATCACCCCGGTGGTAAAAGTATCAAGGCTGAGGGCGACGGCGAACACTTCGAACCCGATCATCAGGAACAGGACCGCGTTCAGGATTTCGTCAATCAACTGCCAGAATGCTTCTACATATTTGCGGGTTTCTTCGGACATGCCGTGTTTGGTGCCCACATCCCCGATCAGAAGGCCTGCACAAACGGCCATAATCGGGGCCGACACATGCAGGGCCACCGCCAGTTCATAACCGCCAAAGGCCAGCCCAAGGGTGATCAGAACCTCAAGGGAATAGTCATCAATCAGCCGCATCACCCGAAACGTCAGCCAGCCCAGCACGATCCCCAGCAGGGCGCCGCCAAGGGCCTCTTGCACAAACAATTGCAGGATCTCCACCGCCCCGCTGGCGTGGGTATCGCCGTGGGGAAAGGCGATGCCAACAAGGATCAGAAACACCACATAGCCAACCCCGTCATTAAACAGGGATTCGCCGGCGATCTTGGTTTCCAGTGACTTGCGCAGGTTGGCGTCGCGCAACACCCCCAGCACCGCCACCGGATCCGTGGGCGATATCAGCGCCCCAAACACCAGCGCCACCACCAGTGGCATACCCGTGATCCATGAAAACCCAACCCCAACAATGGCCGTGGACAGGGCAATGCCGATGGTTGCCATCAGCAGCACCGGCAACCACTGGGCGCGCAAATCATCCAGCTTTACATGCAGCGCCCCGGCAAACAGCAACAGGCCCAGCATCCCTTCCAGCAGGGCGTTGGAAAATTCTATTTCGCCAACAAGGGTGCGCACCGTATCGGCCATGCCAAGGGTGGGCAATAACAGATCAATCCCCAGCACCATAAGGGACGCCAGAAGGGCAACAATCAGGATGCCAATCGCCGCCGGAAGACGCAAAAACAGATAGTTGATCGCACCAAACGCCCCGGCCAGAACGATCAAAAGGGAAGCAACTTGTAAGATGTTCATTTTATATGTCCGCCCGGCGTTGGTTTTCGGGGTTCATAGCACGGGCTGGGGGGATGCGAAACGCGCTTGACAGTTGCGCCCATTGGGCGTCGGTTGCGCGCCATGGATGCCAAAAAAAATATCGATGCCTTTGGGGCCGGTTCACTGATCGGGTTCGCCCTGTTGCTGGCGTTTAATCAGGTGACAATCAAGGTTGTGAATGACGGGTTTCAGCCGGCATTTTTCGCCGGCCTGCGGTCTGCGGGGGCGGTGATTTGTGTCTGGGGCTGGATGCGGTTTCGTGGTCGTCGGCTGGACTTTCAGGCGGGCACGATTGTGCCGGGGATTGTGCTGGGTGTGATATTTGCGGCAGAATTCCTGTGTCTGTTTATTGCGCTGGACCTGACAAGCGTGACGCGGACATCAATTATATTTTATTCAATGCCGGTCTGGCTGGCGGTTGCAGCGCATTTCGTGTTGCCGGGTGAACGTATTCACGGGGCCAAGGCGGCGGGGTTGATGTTGGCGTTTTTGGGGGTGGTTTGGGCGTTTGCTGATCGCGGTGCCGGGGCATCGGGTGAAACCAGCCTTTTGGGTGATCTGGCGGCACTGGGGGCGGCCATGGGTTGGGGTGGTGTTGCGTTGATGACGCGCGCCACGTCCCTGTCAAAGCTGCGCCCTGATATGCAGCTGTTCTGGTGCCTTGCGGTGTCGGCGGTGATCTTGTTGGCGGTTGCGCCGCTGTTTGGGCCATTGATCCGTGATTTACAGATGATCCACCTGTGGGGGCTGGCCTTTCAGATTGTCGTGGTCGTGGCGGCCGGTTTCATGTTTTGGCTGTGGTTGCTTACGATTTACCCGGCGTCCAGTGTGGCTTCGTTTAGCTTTTTGTCGCCGATATTTGGCATATTCCTTGGCTGGCTGATGCTGGGCGAAAAAGTCGGGTATTCATTGCTGGGCGCCGGGGCGCTGGTGGCTGTTGGGTTAATTCTGATCAACCGACCAGCGCGGACAGCTAGCCGCCCAGGCTGACATCTGCCCAGATCGGCAGGTGATCGGATGCAACACGGGTCACCGGGTTTTCCACCACACCGCCATCACGCAGTTCCAGCCCTGCGCCAAGGGCAATGCGATCAAGGGCCGCCACCGGGCGGGCGGCGTGAAAACTACGGCCGGGGCTGTGAACCTGAAACCCGTCTGACAGGGGTTCAAGGCCCCGATGTTCGCGCCATTCATTGAAGTCCCCCAATATTATGGCCGGGTATTTGGTATGCCCAAGGTGTTGACGAATGGTCGAAAGCTGCGCGCGCCGGTCAGAACGCAACAGCCCAAGGTGGGTGCCCACAATC
>DAOURA010000139.1 GCA_030625325.1 Marinosulfonomonas sp. | reverse complement strand
CCAGTATAGGCCATCCGCCCCGGCAGTTCGGCGCGCAGGTATCGCGGAACAAACGGTTCCGGCTTTTCGTAGTAAAGGTTAAAGAAATCTGGCCGGTTGCCGCGGGCAATTTCGATCGTGTCACGAAACCCTTCGGTGGTGATCAGGCCAACGGTCACGCCTTTGCGTTCGGTCAAGGCGTTGATAACAACGGTTGTCCCATGGGCCAGAAAATCAACACCAGCCGGATCAACACCACCCTTGGCCAGTACATTCAAAACACCGGTTTCAAAGTCAGGCGGGGTCGTGTCTGTTTTGGCAGTGATGATAGTTGACTGCCCGGTTTCAAGGTCTGTCTCAAAACAAACCAGATCGGTAAATGTTCCACCAACATCCGTGGCGACCCGCCGTGTTATCTTGCCCATTTATTTCTCCTTAGGTGTTCAAAAGCGCTCGGCCCTGCGGGCGATGACTGCGTAATGTTTTTGGATTTCGTGCCCATTGCAGGGCTGTTGGTTTCAGGCATCAAAGTCCCCCCCATGGGCGCAAAAACACAGCATGGCGACAGGTTTCGTCGCCTGCATTTTCTTCACCCGTTCAGGGGTGTAAAACCCGGTTTCATGCAGGATGTTCACGGTTCCCATAAAACGCCCCGACACGATTACCGGCATGTTGACCACCGCCCCACACCCCAGTGATGTGATCAGTGGATGATCCGGAAACACATCTGAAAACCCATCCGTTTCATTGGCAACGAATGTATCGCCATCATCCAGTACAATTTTGGTCCACCGGTTCGGCACAACATCTTTTAGGCCAGAAACAGGATAGGTGTCTGGCATATTTGTATAGATACGTTCGGCCTGACGTGTCTTAGGGTTGAAGGTTGAGCAGGAAAAAATAATCGCCCCGACCTCTTTCAACATCAGGTCTTCGTAGGCTGCAAAAATTTCTTGCGTGGTGCCGGTTTCTGCAGCTTTGGTGAAGGTGCTAAAATCCATTTTCATCCCTTCAATACACGCAGGCTGCGGTCAAAATTCGTAAGGCTTCGCGCCCCGGCGGCGGTGATCAAAACATCGTCTTCGATGCGCACACCAATATCGTTTTCCCGGTACAGCCCCGGCTCAATCGTAAACAGCGCACCGGGGACAAGGCTGGCCATGTTGCCCACCATGATCTGCGGGGCTTCGTGAACATCCAAGCCAAGGCCATGCCCGGTTTTATGGGCAATCAGATCGCTAAAGGGCGACGCCGCCAGCACACCGGTCACCGCTTCATCCAGATCGTGGGCACTCAGGCTCGGCCCGGCAATTTTTCGCCCCCGCATATTTGCCGCCAGCACCGTTTCGTAGATTGCGGCGTGATCATCGCGCACATGATCGCAAAAGAACGTGCGTGTGATATCGGCGTTATATCCGCCCACCATCGCGCCAAAATCAATCAGCAACGGGTCCCCCGGCGCAAGCCGCGAACCATCCGATGACCCGTGTGAGTTGGCAGATTTACCCCCGGCCAAAACGATCGCACCAAAGGCAAAACCATGGGCCCCACCCGCCAGCATCCGCATGTTCAGGGTGTTTAGAATTTCCTGTTCAGTTTGCCCCGCGCGAACCGTTGAAACCGTTTCTTCCAGGGCAATTTCACTGATCCTGATGGCCTCTTGCAGCAGTGCAATTTCATCGGGTTCCTTTGCAATGCGCAGCCCTGTCAGGGATTGCTCCATATCTACAACATGATCTGCGGTTAAATGCTGGCGCAGGCTGTCCACCTCAAACACCCGCATCCGCTGACCTTCCACACCAATGGTCATACCTGCCAGATCGCGCGCAGCAGCCGCAAACGCCGCCTGATAGCCATCTTTATCCTGCCAATAGTGGGTTTTCGTCTGGCCAAAACTGGCTGACCATTTCAGGCGCTCCAACTCGGGCATAATGGCCGAAATATCACCAGTGGCGGTAATGAACAGGATCGTTGGCCGTTCCATCAGGTGAAAATTCAGCCCGGTCAGATAGGTAAAATTTGCCCCCGGCACAAAGGCCACCCCGTCAAGGCCCGCATCCCGTAGAATTTCGATAAGTTTTTCCCGGCGGCGGGCAAAGGTATCAGACATTTTCCGCCCCCGAAAACTCGGATGGGGGCGTAAGTTCCATGTCATGGCCAAACTTTGGCTTCTGGGAACGCAGGATAACGTCAATCTCATCCTTTATAATTCGCACCATCAGGTGATCAGCAACCTGCGCCATACCACCAGAAATTGCATCGACCAGCTTGACCCAAAGTTCGTTGCGCTCTTCCAAATCCGCAGATGTCATATTGGGATAGTAGTGCAGGATCATCGCCCGCATCCGCATATCCAATAGGTTTCGGTAATACTTTTCCTGAAATTCGTTTTCAGCCAGCGCCGCCAGCAAACGCAGAAATGTCAGCGTTGCGCGCAAATTTCCCTCGGCCGACCAGTCAGACCCGGTTTTGCAAAGCTCAGCCAGTGCACCCTTTAACTCTTCACGGCGAGACTCGTCAAAATTATGGAGGATCGAGCGTATGACACCGCGGGAAATTAACAGATAAATATCCAAAAATGCGCCCACATTATGAAGCGACAGTGGCGACACAATTGATGTACGATTTGGCAGGGTCTGGATCAGACCTTCACCGGCCAAAAGAACCAGCGCTTCGCGAATTGGCGTACGTGAAACCGCGAATCGTTCGGCCAACGCCACCTCATCCACGGCGGATCCTGGCGCGATTTTCAGCCAAAGAATCTCTTCGCGCAGTTTTTCATATACCTGCACGGACCCGCGCTTAGAGCCTGATTTCTTTAACTGATTTGGGATTATCTGCACGACTGCCCTTACCCCCCTAAGAACAAACACGTTATCAACTTTGTATAAAGTTTGCATTATTTGGATCATGTGTCGAGAACTTTTGCACAAGGCCCTGCCAAATGGGCCGCAAGGCAGACCTTTCCAACGCTGCAAAACCCGGCTTACTTCAAACTAATTTCGTACGCGCCACCTTGCATCCGGCGGGTGTTTTTCGTTTATAGAGGGGCGTCAAACCCTTCGCCTCAGGACCAGCCCCCTTGCCCAACGACATTGACCAAGAACATTCCCCAAAACCCGGTGGCGCGCGCGCCTGGGCGGTTTGGTCACTGGCGGCAATGGCGTTTGGATACGCTTTCTTTCATCGGGTCGCACCCAGCGTAATGGTTGCCGATCTGATGGGCGAATTTGCAATCAGTGGCGCAATGCTTGGCACCCTGTCGGCCTTGTATTTCTATCCATATGTTTTGCTGCAAATCCCGCTGGGGGCGATACTTGATGTTATTGGCACACGTGTTCTGCTGGCGGGCGCGATGGCTACGGCGACACTTGGGTCCGCAATTTTTGCGTCTGCCACCTCACTTGAAATGGCCTATCTTGGGCGGGTTTTAATTGGGGCTGGCTCCAGTGTTGGCTTTTTGGGCGCGCTTAGCCTTGCTGGAAAATGGTTTAAACCCAAAAGGTTTGCGCTCCTTTCAGGGATGACAATGTTTGTCGGCATGATCAGCGGCATGATGGCCCAGGCCCCATTGGCCGTCTTTGTCGAACGTTTTGGCTGGCGCGCCAGCATGTGGGGGCTTGGCTTTTTCGGGGCCTTTCTGGCGATCATGATCCTTGCATTCGTGCGCGACAGCCCTGCCCCCCGCAGCCAAACGCCCAGCCCAAAGATTTCATGGGTAAATATGGCGCGCAGCCTTACCCGGGCCGCAAAAATACCCGCAGTCTGGAAGACCGCGCTGGTGGCCGCCACCATGTCCGGGCCGATGCTGACACTGGCCGGCCTGTGGGCAACCCCCTATTTGATAAGTGCCTATGGCCTGCCACGCCCCCAGGCCGCATTTCTTGTGTCCCTGATGCTGTTTGGCTGGGCCTTTGGCGCGCCGTTCAGCGGTTGGTTGTCTGACCATATTGGCCACCGCAAACTATTGCTGGTTGCCGGGTCGGCCATGTTGACGTTCGCCCTTGGGGTGATCGTGTTTTTCGCAGACATTCCGCTTTGGCTTACGGTCGGGCTTTTCGTTATTATCGGGACCTCGGGGTCATTTATGTCCGTATCATTCGCATTGGTGCGCGAAGTCGCGCCACAAGACATCAGCGGGTCAGTTGTCGGGATCGTCAATTCCATGACAGTTGCATCAGGTGCCCTGTTGCAACCCATCGTCGGGATGTTGCTTGACCGCCAGTGGGACGGAACATCACTGGCCGGGGCACGGGTTTTTAGTGGCGCGGACTATAGATCCAGCTTTGCAATCATTTTCGCATCCGCCCTTATTGGTCTGATCGCCTGCCTTAGCCTGAAAGAGGGCCGATTGCGGCCATCCTAGGCGGGCTTTGCCCAGCCCCCATGGTGCAGAAGTTATCGGTAAATTCAGCCACAAGTTTCTTGACAGATCAGCACCAATTATCCTGTAGTAGTCCGCAATATTCGGGACAAATTCAGGTGGGGCAATTTGGACGGGCGACACCGGTCACTTTGCCTTCCACATATCGTGCCCCGGCCCCTGAACAGGGCATAAGCACGGCACTGAAAAATCTCATTACCGAAAAATGCGCCTTACATGGTGCCCTGCACCAAGGGAAAACAGATGTCCAAAGATCCGCTTTTGCAGCCTTTCCAACTAAAGCACCTGGCTCTGAAGAACCGGATCATGACCACCAGCCATGAACCCGCCTATCCCGAAGACGGCATGCCCAAGGACCGCTATCGCGCCTATCACGAAGAACGGGCCAGGGCAGGCGTGGCAATGACCATGACGGCCGGTTCAGCCGCCGTATCGCGCGACAGTCCGCCAGTATTCAACAACGTCCTTGCCTATAAGGACGAAGTCGTACCGTGGATGGCAAAGATCGCCGACGCCTGCCACGAACACGGCTGTGCGGTGATGATACAGCTTACCCATCTGGGGCGGCGCACCGGCTGGAATAAGGGCGACTGGCTGCCAGCGGTGTCGTCATCACACCACCGGGAACCGGCGCACCGGGCGTTTCCCAAAAAGATGGAAGACTGGGATATCGCCCGTATCCTGACCGATTACGCAGATGCCGCCGAACGGATGCAGGCGGCGGGGTTGGATGGTATTGAAATACAGGTCTACGGCCATTTGGCGGATCAGTTCCTGTCACCCCTGACCAACACGATGGACGCGCCCTGGGGCGGGTCACTGAACAACCGCTTGCGCTTTACAACAGAAATGCTGGACGCCATTCGAAAACGGGTTGGTCCCGATTTCATCGTCGGCGTCCGCTATACCGCGGATGAGGTCGAAAAGGGCGGCATCACCGCCAGCGAAGGCATTGAAATTGCCCGCCGCTTTGAAGCCAGTGGGCAGGTGGATTTCCTGAACATAATTCGCGGGCGCATTCACACCGACCCGGCAATGACCGACGTGATCCCGGTACAAGGCATGAAAAGTGCGCCGCATTTGAATTTCGCCGGTCGCGTAAAACAGGCGGTGAACCTGCCGGTGTTTCACGCCGCACGAATTGCTGATGTGGCGACAGCGCGCCATGCGGTCGCAACCGGCCTGCTCGACATGGTGGGCATGACCCGCGCCCATATGGCCGACCCCCATATCGTGCGCAAAATTGTTGAAGGTCGCGAAGATGACATACGCCCCTGCGTGGGGGCCACCTATTGTCTGGATCGGATTTATCAGGCGGGGGATGCACTGTGCATGCACAATGCCGCCACCGGGCGCGAACTGACCATGCCCCACGACATTACCCCGGCCCAAACCCGCAAGACCATTGCCATTGTCGGCGCCGGCCCGGCCGGACTTGAGGCCGCGCGCGTCGCCGCCGAACGGGGCCACAGCGTCACCGTGTTTGAGGCAGCAGCCGACCCCGGCGGGCAGGTCCGCCTGACGGCCCAGTCCCCAAGGCGGCGCGAAATGATGGGTATCATCGACTGGCGCATGGCCCAATGCGCGGCCCGAGGTGTGGAATTTCGGTTCAATACATGGGCGGGCGCCGACGAAATTACCGGGCTGTCACCCGACATAGTGATCGTTGCAACTGGCGGAATGCCCGATACCAACATTCTGGAAACCGGCAATGATCTGGTGGTGTCAGGTTGGGATATCCTGTCGGGGGACGTAAAGCCCGGACGCGACGTTTTGGTCTTTGACGATGCGGGCGACCATGTGGCTCTTCAGGCCGGCGAAATCATCGCCGCCACCGGGGCAAAAGTTGAAATCATGACCCCGGATCGCAGTTTTGCCCCGGACGTCATGGCGATGAATTTGGTGCCTTATATGCGTGCCCTGCAAGGCCACGATGTCACATTCAG
>DAOURA010000150.1 GCA_030625325.1 Marinosulfonomonas sp. | reverse complement strand
GCCCGGCCGCCAGTTGCGCCAGTGCCATCGGGGTTGCAAATTCGTGCTGTTTCACATCGGCGTAGTAACGCAGATCACCAATGCTGGCCTTGCCTTCACGCGCCAGCACCATCAGGGCATAGGCCACGTCCTGCCCGGCGTTTTCAAAGTCAGCCGCATAGTTCAGTTCATTTTGCAGGTTGTCCAACGCACTTTCAAAGGCCCGGTCCGGCACCGCATAGCCCAATGCTCGTGCGCGACTAAGGAAATCAGTCACATAAGCATCCAGCCACATGTTGCCCCCGCCTGTGCGCCACAGGCCAAAGGCGCCGCGGCTGCTTTGACGGGCCAGCACCTGGGTGATGGCATCGTTAATACGCGCGGGCATATCCGTCAGGTTTTCAATGCCCAGTGCCTGGGCAACTTCGCCGTAATACAGCAAAGGCAGGGCCTTGGATGTGACCTGTTCAGTGCAGCCATATGGGTAACGGTCAAGCTGCATCAACAGGGCCGGTGCATCCACATTGGCCAACGCGCCTACGGTCAGAATGGCACTGGCACTGCCGGGGCGGTAGTCGGTGAAAATGTCATTGCTGAACTTAAATTCCTGACCACCTTTGGCCAGTGTCACCACGTGCTGACGGGATGTCAGTGGCGTGTTGTCACGAATGTCCATGGTCTGGTGTTTGACCAGTTCAATGCCATCTGGTGTTGTCAGGCGAACCGTGATTTTGCCGGTTCCAATCCGTGTGGCACGCACCGGCACCGCAATTGTGCGGCGTTCATTTTTGCCCAGCGTTATGGAAAAATCGGTGTCCTTTGTCGCGGCAAGCGATCCTGCGCTAACGATTGTCAGTTGCATATCACCGGTTGGGCCAGTGGCGTGCGCAACTTCTATCAAAATGCGGCTTTGATCGTCAGGCGCCATAAAACGCGGCATTGCGGTGGTTACGACAACCGGGTCGCGCACCAGAATGTCCTGTTCGGCCTGTCCGACGCCCTGATCGGACCAGACCACAGCCATCAGGCGGACGGTGCCGTTAAATTCCGGTAAATCAAAACGGGTGCGGACATAGCCGTCTTCGCCCATGGTCAGTGTTCCGCTGAACATTGCCAGCAATTCTTCGGTGGGGGGCGGGGCGCTGGCGCGCGCCCTTGCGGCGTCGCCACCTGAACGCAGGGTGCCCCTTGTGCCAAGGCTGCCGTCAATCAGACGACCGTAAAGGTCGTGAATATCCATACCCAGACGGTGCTGGCCAAAATAGTGATCTGCCGGGTTTGGTGAATTGAAACCGGTCAGGTTCAGAATGCCCAGATCCACCGCCGCAATCGTTGCGAATACCTGTTGGCCCGGTGTGCCGTCGTCAATTTTCAGGGCAACATCCATTGGGCCGCGGGGGGCGGCCTGGGGTGCCATGTCAAAGCTGGCGTTCAGGGCGCGCGCACCCGGATCAATCGGTGCATAGGCCAGCCCGATTGCGCGTGACGGGTTGCGCCCGGTGCTGATATCCATCGGGCGGATCAGGGTCGCGGTGACATAGGCGCCACTGCCCCAGTCATCACCAACGGTCAGATCAACGGTTGTTTCACCGGCCGTTACCTTAACCGCCTGCATGTGGATCAAACGGTTTGACATAACCCGGATCAGTGCCGTGCCATCATAACGCGCATCCAGCCGCAGCCGGGCCGTATCACCAACGGCATAGGCGTCTTTGTCCAGCCCCACCTGCAACAGATCGGGCGTGTCGCTGCCCCCGGCGGACGACCACCAGCCAGCGTAAAAAGAATAGGATGCGGCGGTATATTCACCGTCAAGGGACGCCAGTTTCAATTCATATTCGCCCCAGTCAACGCCAGCCTCAATGCGGGAAAGGGCATCGCGGGTGGGGGTGATTTCACCCGACGAAATGCGGGTACGCCGCACGATCGGTTCCCAATGCCAGCGCCCGTTCAGGCGATACCACTGATAGTTGCGGTTGATGCGTGACAGGGTCCAGCCGGTGCGCGCAAGGTCGCCGCGCTTTCCGTCGGGACCGACGGAAATGACTTCAAACCGGGCAAGCGCGCCCTCTTCCAGCGCCCCGTCAAACAGTGGTTTTATCCCGATCAGGTTTGTGGCCGGGGCCACCGGGCGGGTGATTGTGCGTTCCACCGGGCGGCCAGAGCCATCGGCGATACGCATGGACAGGCGCATTTCCATTGGCCGCGTTGCCACAGGCATGGACGGCAGGGAAACACGAAAAGATGCATTGCCTGTGGGGTCGGTTTTCTGTGCGCCAAGGCCGGCGAAACCTTCGACGAATTCTTCGTCTTCCAGCCCGAAATAATAGCCCGGAAAGGGGGCAAACCAACGGGCCTGTTTGATCTGAACATCACCTTCTATCGCCAGATCACTGGCCGGTGCGCCATAGAGATAATTCGCCGCGACGGACACCAGTGGTGCCTGATCCAGTGTAAGGGCGCCTTCGTCCATATTGATATCAAAATCAATGCGTTCCGGAACGAAATCTTCCACCAGAAACGTTGTTCTGGCCAGTGCGATGGCGTCAACATCGGCATGCACCCGCAACCCCCATGTGCCCCGCGGCGAAGAGGCAGACAGTGCCACGTCATGGGAATATCCGCCAGCCTGTGCGCCAGACAGCAGGGTGCGGGAAAATTCAACACCATCCGGGCGGGTGACGATTGCGGTCAGGGGCAAGGTTGGCAAGGCGTTGCTTTTGTCAGAGCGCGCCAAAACAGTTGCATGCACAGTTTCAGATGGGCGGTATGCGCCCCGTTCGGTGCTAAGGAAAACATCAATCGGGCCGGGGGATTTTCGCCCTTCGACGCCGCGATCTGACAGGTCAAATCCGGCTGTTGTCAGGTCAAGAAAGGCATAATCATCAACGCCATCTGTAACCGTCACCAGTGCCGGGGCCATGCCGCCGGTGCCCTGTGCCAGGCCAGCCGCAAATTGGACATAACCGTTTTCATCCGATGTTGCCGTGGCCAGAACTTCGTTGTTCACAGCAATCAGCCGGGCCGTCAAACCGGCCGTTGGGGACGCATCGGAAAGGCGTCGGATAAACATATGAATCCCGTCGGACCCACTTAGGGTTTCAATCCCCAGATCGGTGACGATAAACCACTGGGTCGCCGCCTGATCATAGTTGACGTCCTGTCCGGGAACGCGCGCACTAACCACATAAATGCCGGGTTCAAAGTCAGGGATAACATCGGCGACGGGCATTGCCGTGGTGACATTGCGGTTCAGGTCTGACGCAATATCCAGGGTGCCGGACCATATTTTTTCGCCACGGCTGCGGGCGATAAATTTTTCTTCGAAACCATCCAGATTGCTGTTCAGAATTTCAGCGCGCAGGGCATCCACAAGGCCCCGTTCGCCAATTTTGTGAATGCTTAGGTCTGCGATGTCCGTGTTTACCGAAATCAGCGGAATCGATGCATCCGCCGATTTTGGCAGGACATAGGCACTGCCGGTAAAGCGCACCAGCGGATCGCGGTCGCGCACATAGACATTGAAATCGGCAGATTTATGCAGGGCCTCACCACTGGCGGCGGGCAGGCCGCTGCGCACAGTGAATGCATATTTTTTACCGTGTTCAACGCCTTCTATACAAAGTTGGCGGTCCTGTGCGGTAACCGGTAATTCGCCGGTCTGGACGCGAATGAAACTGTCGTATTCAACGCCGGCCTCAACAAGGTTTTCATTAAAAGTCATACAGATGCGTGGATTTTCGGCGTTGTTATCCACCTGATGTTCAACGACACGAAACCCATACAGCCCAAGCACACGATCAAGCTTTCTGGCCGTTGCTTTGCGGGGGTTTAATGATTGCGCCAGCCGCAGGGTTGGGATCGTTTCGGTTTTATCGCGGCGATATTCCAGCGCCTCGGCAAGAATAACCAATGCCTGCGACATCTGATCCGCATCATCCAGATGCAAATAGGCGGTAACGGCCATATCGGCCGCCCAGCCTGTCCAGTCGCGTTTGTTCTTTTTATCGCTGGTCGCCAGACCCTGCGCAAGTTTTGCCAGTTTCAACCAACCCGCCGGTGCCTGTGTCAGGGTTTGCAGTTTCAGGTGCCAATAGAAAACTTCGTTGGGCTTGTTGTCGTCAATCCAGAACTGAATGCCCGAACGCACGGTTTCTTCAGCGGTGAAATTTTTCTGAAGGGGTTCTTTGCGCGCCAGATCAGCCATGCGGTTGGTTGCCCGCACCAGATATTTTGATGGCAGGAATGACAAATCTTTGGCCCGTGCTGTACCACGCGCCAGAACGTCGGCGGGCGTGTCAAAGTATTGAATTGATCGCGCACCTTCAAATGACGCGCGTTCTGTCACGCTGGATTTCAGGAAACACGCATCCTTTTTTTCATTGAACGTGATTGCCTTACACTGATTGTCGTCAAGGCAGGCATTTTCGCAAACCTTAAGCGTGGTGTTGAAAACAGACCGAATGTCGCCGCCAAAAAAGTCAGTGTCCTGATAGCCAATGCCGCGTTTTGGGGGGATCGGGCTTTCTTGTGCGATAAGGGAAAATGACAGGCTGATAAAAGCAATGATTGAAACAAAAAACGTCAAAAAGCGGCGCATCATAAGGTAATCCTTTGAATTCAAAACAGGGCTAATCTAGCACATAGTTCTATCAGGCACTATGTTGCGCATAATTATGAACAATTCAGGGCAGTGTTTGAATTTTTTGCCGGGGTAAGGGGGCTAGCCCAAACGAACGCCGGTTTCAGGATCAAAGAATGATACCTTTGACAGATCCAGTGCAATATCCAGCGTGTCACCGGCGCGCGTGTCCGTATCCGCCCGCAGGCGCGCCAGTACGTCCTTGCCGCCCAGTTCAAAGATGGCGAACAGGTCCGACCCGGTGGGTTCCGTGGCTTTTATCTTGCACTTTATGATCATCGTATTTGGGGTGCTGGTGGCCGTGGGGTTTGTCATATCTTCCGGTCTCAGCCCCATGACCACCGGGCCGTTGCGGTTTGGTATCTCATGATTTACAGGCAAAATCAGTGGGTTATCGCCGCCCGTTTCAATTTGACAGCCCCCGTCAGCCCCCAGTGTTGCAGGGATCAGGTTCATTGATGGCGACCCCATGAAACCGGCGACAAACAGGTTTGCGGGCTGGTTATAAATTTCTGATGGGGTGCCGGTTTGCTGGACGATCCCGTCCTTTAGAACGACAATTTTCGTAGCAAGGGTCAGGGCCTCTATCTGGTCGTGGGTGACATAAACAATTGAGGCACCGATTGTCTGATGCAGCCGCCGGATTTCGGCGCGCATTTCCACCCGCAGTTTGGCGTCCAGATTGGAAAGTGGTTCATCAAACAGAAACAGCATCGGGTCACGAACCAATGCGCGACCCATCGCCACACGCTGGCGCTGCCCGCCCGATAACTGGCTTGGCTTGCGATCCAGCAGGGGCTCAATTTGCAGCAGCTTTGCGACCTCGGCCGTTTTGGTGGCGCGCCCGGCCGGGTCAATTTTGCGAACCTTCATGCCAAAGGCGATATTTTCGGCAATCGTCATGTTCGGGTAAAGCGCATAAGACTGAAAAACCATTGCGATATCGCGGTCTTTTGGTGGGACATCATTCATCAGCCGATCGTTGATCTTCAGGGTGCCGCCGGAAATTTCTTCCAGCCCGGCGATGCAGTTCAGCAATGTGGATTTGCCACATCCCGACGGCCCAAGCAGTACCAGAAATTCCCCCTTTTCAATTGAAACGCTGATGTCTTTCAGGACTTCGATCTCACCAAAGCTTTTGCTGAGGTTGGTAATTTCAATAACAGGGGCGGTCAT
>DAOURA010000186.1 GCA_030625325.1 Marinosulfonomonas sp. | reverse complement strand
CCTAAGTCCTTTTCAAGCACGTTTGTCTGACCTATCTAAGGCCAAAGCCAGCCCGAGGGAAAGACATGAGCGAACAAGACCTGATAAACCTATATTCCGGGCAGATACTGGCGCTTGCCGGTGACATCCCCCTGACCGATCAGCTTGAAAATCCTGACGCCAGCGCCAAACGTCGCTCGCCCCTATGTGGCTCAACCGTCACGGTCGATGTGGTGGTGAACGACGGGGTGATTAAACACTTTGGTCAGGACGTTAAGGCCTGCGCATTGGGTCAGGCCGCATCTTCCGTTGTCGGGGCCAATATCATTGGCTGCACCACCGACGATGTTCAACATGCCCGCGATCAACTACTGGCCATGCTGAAAAATGACGGGCCGGTGCCTGCGGCCCCGTTTGACGGGCTAAAGGTATTACTGCCCGCGCGGGATTTCAAAAATCGCCACGCGTCCATCATGCTGTGTCTAGAAGCAACGCTTGAGGCAATGACATCCGCCCAAAGCCGCGAAAAAACCGGATAAAAAACCGCCGCACTTCCGGGTTGGAAATGCGGCGGTAAGGTAGGGTCTGTTGGCTATGGCGTGTTCCGGGGGGACAAGGAAACCCCGGTGTAACGTTTAAAAGCAGCGTCGTTTCAACTCATCGCGCATAACGTGGGGACAGGAAGCGCAAGAATGGCCAACAACAGACCACAGGGGCAGATTCAGGTCAGACCCGGCAGGTAAAGCCCGATAATCAGCATCACAATCAATGCGGCAGCACCGGCAAAGTCCGCCAGCAACGTGTCGGATGAACGCTCAATAACGGATTTGATTTCAATTAACATTTGGCGGCTCCTGCTTTCTGGTCTGTTGCTGCTTTGTTCTCATATTCAGGATAACTTGTAAAGAACTTTATGGGAACATTAGCGAACAAAATAGAACGAAAGCGGCTAACCCACTGTAATTAAACGAATTGCCTGATCCTGCTCCATTAACCATAATAGAACACGGGCCGCCTTGCCCCGCCTGGATTTCAGGGTTGGGTCATCATGCAGCAATTTTCGCGCGTCCGACTGGGCCAGTTCCATCAGCGCGCTTTGATGTTCCAGATCGGCCACCCGAAACTGCGGCAGGCCCGATTGCGCCGTGCCAATCATGTCACCAGCGCCGCGCATGGCCAGATCTTCCTCGGCAATTTTAAACCCGTCTTCTGTCTGGCGCAGAATTTCCAGCCGCCGCTTACCACTTTCGGTCAGGGGTGGTTGGTACAGCAATAAACAGGTTGACGCCGCCGCCCCGCGCCCGACACGCCCCCGCAGCTGATGCAACTGCGACAGGCCGAAATGTTCGGCCCGTTCCACAACCATGATTGACGCGTTTGGCACATCAACCCCGACCTCAATCACCGTGGTGGCCACCAGAACGGATGTTTCACCGGCCACAAAACGCGCCATTGCATCATCTTTTTCGGCGGGGGCCATCTGCCCATGAACCAGCCCCACATGCCCTTCCCCCAGAACCGCGCGCAGATGGTTAAACCGCTCGGTCGCGGCCGTCAGGTCCGACACTTCACTTTCCCCCACCAGCGGGCAAACCCAATAGGCCTGTCGCCCCTCGGAAATTGCCTTTTGCAGGTGCTTGGTCACTTCGTCCATCCGCCCGGCAGACACCAGCGCGGTTGTCACAGGCTTGCGACCGGGCGGCTTTTCATCCAGAACAGACACATCCATCGCACCATATTGCGCCAATTCCAAGGATCGCGGTATCGGCGTTGCGGTCATCACCAGAACATCCGCCACCGCCCCCTTGGCGCCCAGCTCCATCCGCTGGGACACACCAAAACGGTGCTGTTCATCCACAATCGCCAGCCGCAGGTCCTTAAATTCCACATCCTTTTGAAACGCAGCATGGGTGCCCACCAAAATCTGAATGTCACCACGCACCAGTGCCGCCAACTTGGCCGCACGCCCCGCGCCCTTGTCCCGCCCGGTCAGAATTTCCAGCACAACCCCCGCCGTTTCGGCCAGTGGTTGCAGGCTGTTCAAATGCTGACGGGCCAGAATTTCTGTCGGGGCCATCATCACACCCTGCCCGCCCGATTCCACCGCGATCAGCAGCGCCATAAACGCGACCAGCGTCTTGCCCGACCCCACATCGCCTTGCAAAAGGCGGCTCATGCGTTTGTCATCCGCCAGATCGGCGGCAATTTCCCCGATTGCGCGGTTTTGTGCGCCGGTTGGTTTATACGGCAGGGCGGCCAAAACCTTTGCCTGCAAGGTTCCGGTGGCGTTACTGGCACGCCCCTTACCCCGGCGCATGGAGGCCCGCGCCAGTGCCAATGTCACCTGATGGGAAAACAGCTCATCATAGGCCAGACGCAATCGCGCCGGGGCATTGGGCGAAATATCGGCCTGGGACGTTGGCCCATGGGCCTGACCCAGGGCATCCTGAAACCCGGGCCAGCCTTCGCGCTGTAACAATGGCCCGTCAATCCATTCGTCCAACTCCGGCACCCGCTCCAACGCGGAATGCACCGCCTTGGTCATGGTTTTCAACGTCACCCCGGACGTTAACGGATATACTGGCTCAAACGGCGGAATATCTGCGGCCTGCGACAGGGGCACCATGTGATCAGGGTGCACAATCTGCGCCACCCCGTCAAAGATTTCCAGCTTGCCAGACACCAAACGCCGTTGCCCGGTTGGCAGCTGTTTTTTCAACCAATCGTCACGTGCATGAAAAAACACCAGCTGAAAAGTGGTTTCTGCATCCTCAACCTCTACCCTGTATGGTCGGCCACGCTGTTGTGGTGGAAAATGGCGCCCAACCGTGACCTCTACGGTGACAACGCCTGGGGCGGCGACACCTTTCACGGTTTTACGAAGCCCCCTGTCCACTCCGCCATAGGGCAAGGTAAAGATCAGATCGCGGGGTTTTTCCACATCCATATGGGTGAAATTGCGCGCAGTTTTCGGGCCGACACCCGCCAGCGTTTCAAGCCCGCCAAACAGCGGGAATAATACCTGCGGGCGGCTCATGACGCACCAATCAGGGCCAGCCAGCCATCTTCGTCAATGGTTTCAACCCCCAGATCTTTGGCCTTTTTCGCCTTGGACCCGGCCCCGGGCCCCGCCACCACCAGATCAGTTTTCGCAGACACTGATCCGGCAACCTTGGCGCCCAAACTTTCGGCGCGGGCCTTGGCCTCGGCCCGGGTCATTTTTTCCATTGTGCCAGTGAAAACAACGGTTTTTCCGGCCACTGGGCTGTCAACATCACCCTTTTTCTCGGCCGCCTGAATGTCCAGTTGCTTCACCAGATCATTGATCAGGTCACGCTCCCCCTTTTGATGAAAGGCAGCGATCAACGATTTTGCAACCACCGCCCCCACCCCATCAATATTGATCAGGTCCTGCCATTCATCGCCCGCGTCAGGTTGGGCGGCAACCATCGCCTGTTCAAACGCATCCCAAGTGGCGTAATGGTTTGCCAACAGGTTGGAAACACCATCCCCCGCATGGCGAATTCCTAAGGCAAAAATCACCCGGCGCAGGGAAATTTTGCGCTTTTCTTCGATTGCCAGAAATAGGTTTTCCGCCGACTTCTTGCCCCAACCATCCCGGTTTTTCAGCTTGGTAAAGTTCCCTGCATCCCGTGCGGACAGGGTGAAAATATCGGCAGGTTCGCGTATCGCCAAACTGTCGTCCTTATAAAACATTTCCACCTGTTTTGCGCCCAGACCTTCGATGTCAAAGGCACCGCGACCGACGAAGTGTTTCAGCCTTTCAACGGCCTGCGCCGGGCAAAACATGCCGCCCGTACAGCGGTGAACCGCGTCGCCATCTTCGCGAATTGCCTCAGACCTGCATTTGGGGCACTCGGTCGGGAATTTAAAAATACCTGCATCATCCGGGCGCTTGGATAGGTCAACATCTGCAATTTTGGGTATCACATCGCCCGCGCGGTAAACCTGCACCCAGTCGCCAACCCGAATGTCCTTACCGCCGCGGATATCCGCGCCATTAGAATCGCGCCCCTTGATGTAATCTTCGTTGTGCAGGGTGGCGTTGGACACGACCACCCCCCCCACAGTCACCGGTTTCAGTCGGGCCACGGGTGACAATGCACCGGTCCGCCCGACCTGAATGTCAATATCTTCAAGCCGCGTCCAGGCCAGTTCTGCCGGGAATTTATGCGCGATGGCCCATCTTGGTGAATTGGCGCGAAAACCCAGCCGCCGCTGCCAGTCCAGATCATTAACCTTATAAACCACCCCGTCTATGTCGTACCCCAAATCGGCGCGGGCCTGTTCA
>DAOURA010000106.1 GCA_030625325.1 Marinosulfonomonas sp. | reverse complement strand
TGAAAGCTTTCTGAACCACCGCGCAGGATAACTGCGTTGCCGGCCTTTAGGCACAGGGCCCCGGCGTCGGCCGTGACATTGGGGCGGCTTTCATAGATCACGCCGATCACCCCAAGCGGGGTGCGCACCCGGCGGATATGCAGGCCCGATGGCATGTCCCATTCTTTGATAAGTTCACCGACCGGATCAGGTTGTTGGGCAACCGTGCGCAGGGCGTCAGCGATTGCGCGAATGCGGTCTTCGTCCAGCAACAGACGGTCCATCATCGCCGGGCTAAGGCCCTTATCACGGCCAAATTTCAGGTCTTTTTCATTGGCGGCGATGATATCCGCGCGCCGCTGCCAGACCTGTTTGCCCGCACCAATCAGGGCGGTGCATTTTTGATCAGAACTGGCCGTGGCAAGGGTGGTGGCGGCGGCCCGGGCACGTTTGCCTATATCGGCCATCAGGTTGGGGATGTTTGCGGTGTCAGTCATCAGATCAGGCCTTTGGGTTTAATTGGGTCTTCCGGATGCCTCCGGCGGGGATATTTTGAAACAGAAGAAGCCGCAAAGTCAAAGGGCCATGTCATCCCGGTGGATCAGGGCGGCGCGTGCCGGGTAGCCAAGGGTTTCTTCAATCTGTGCGGAGCGTTGGCCGGCGATTAAGGACAGTTCTTTGCTGGTGTAGCGGGTCAGGCCCTGTCCCAATTGTGTGCCGTTTGTGGCTTTGATCAGCACCGGGTCACCGCGCCCGAAATCACCCGCAGCTTGTGTAATGCCAACCGGAAGCAGGGATTTCCCCTGACCAAGGGCAGTGGCGGCCCCGGCGTCAATGGTGATAGCCCCTTTGGGTTTCATCGCGCCGATCCAGCGCTTGCGCGCTGTAATCGGATCACCCTGCGGGGTGAACCAAGTGGCGGGGGCGCCGGTTTCAAGTGCCAATAGCGGGCGCGCCTTGGTTCCGTCGGTTATGACCATCGCGCAGCCCGCCGCGGTGGCGGTTTTGGCGGCCATGATTTTGGTCTTCATGCCACCCTTGGACAGGCCGGAGCCTGCGTCACCGGCCATGGCCTCTATTTCGGGGGTGATCGTATCAATCTGATCATAGCGGTGCGCAGCGGGGTCAGTTTTGGGGTTTGCGGTGTAGAACCCGTCAATATCAGACAACAGCACCAGTTGATCCGCGCCCATTGTCACCGCAATTTGCGCCGCCAGTCTGTCATTGTCGCCATAGCGGATTTCATCGGTGGCAACGGTATCGTTTTCATTGACAATTGGCACCACGCCAAGGGCCAGCAATTGTTCCATTGTGGCGCGCGAATTCAAGTAGCGGCGCCGGTCAGTGCTGTCTTCCAGTGTGACCAGCACCTGCGCGGTTGTGATGCCATGCAGGGCAAGGGATTGTTCGTAGGCGCGTGCCAGACGTATCTGGCCCACGGCCGCCGCCGCCTGGGATTGTTCCAGTGCCAGCGGCCCCTGTGGCAGGCCAAGCACTGCGCGCCCAAGGGATATGGACCCTGACGAAACCAAAATAACGTCGCTGCCACGGGCCTTGGCGGCGGCAACGTCCTGCGCCAGCCCGTGCAACCATTCGGCCCGCACCTGCCCCCCATCAACCAGCAGCGCCGAGCCGATTTTAACAACCAGCCGTTTTGCGTCTGTTAAGGTGCCCATTTGTCCGGTTCTTCGTCTGGTTTTTTCTGGCGCAGGCGGTCGTCATCAATCTGGCCGCGCAGGGTGCGCAAGACTTCTGTCAGGCCCTGATGGCTGACGCCAGACATCAACAGGACCGGGCCACCGCTGGCCTGTTCAAGGGCGGCGTGTTTTTCGCGCTGTTGGTCTTCGTCCAGAGCGTCAATTTTATTCATGGCTGTGACCCTTGGCTTTAGGGCCAGGCCACCACCGTAGGCGTCCAGTTCGCCAATGATGGCGCGGTAATCGGCCACCGGATCATCGGATGTGCCGTCCACAAGGTGTAACAAAACGGCGCTGCGTTCCACATGGCCAAGGAACAGATCCCCCAGGCCTTTGCCCTCGGACGCCCCGGCAATCAGGCCCGGAATATCGGCCACCACAAATTCAACGCCATCCACCCCGACAACGCCAAGGTTTGGCACCAAGGTGGTGAACGGATAGTCGGCAATTTTGGGGCGCGCGTTGGATGTGGCGGCAAGAAACGTTGATTTGCCAGCGTTTGGCAGGCCCAGCAGGCCAACATCTGCAATCAGTTTCAGGCGCAGCCAAAGGGTGCGGTCAACCCCTTCAAGCCCCGGATTGGCCCGGCGTGGCGCGCGGTTGGTTGCGGTTTTAAAATGCAGATTGCCAAAGCCACCGTTGCCGCCCTTGGCCAGCAAAACCCGCTGGCCCACTTCTGTCAGGTCGGCAATAACCGTTTCTTCGTCTTCGTCCAGTATTTCGGTGCCCACGGGGACGCGCAGGATGATTTCATCGCCATCTTTACCGGTGCGCTGGCTGCCCATGCCGGCCTGCCCGCTTTTGGCAAAGAAATGCTGTTGATAGCGAAAATCGATCAGCGTGTTCAGCCCGTCTTGTGCCACGGCCCAGACATCACCGCCCCGCCCGCCGTCACCACCGCTGGGACCGCCGAATTCGATATGTTTTTCACGCCGAAAGGCGATGCAGCCCGCACCACCACCGCCAGATCGGATATAGACCTTACATAGATCGAGAAATTTCATCGGCTTGCCTTAAATTCAGTTCGCTTCAGGCGATACAGGATCAACGGGTCCGGCTCAAGTCGAAGCGACGGTTGGTGCATTTTTCGCCCAATTTCCACAAAGCCCAGTTTTGTCAGGACTTGTTGCGAAGCGGGGTTGTCTACCATCGCGCCTGCAGTCAATTCTGGCAGATCAAATTGCGCAAACATTTGAGTCAAAAATCCATCCATTGCTTCTGTTGCATATCCGTGACCCCACTGGTTGGGGTGAAAGAAATAGGCGGTACTTACCGGCTCACCGCCAAGCCCGACTGCACCGATCAACGTGCCATCACGTAGATAAACCCCAGCAAAAAATCCGATTTTGCCTGTATATTCGCGCTCAATTATCCAATCTTGGGCCTGCTGAAGGCTGAGGGGGTGGGGTATGCTTTGCATCATACGCGCCACTTCTTTGCGCGCCCCAATAGCTCGGAATGCACCCGCATCGCCCGGCGCGAAGGCATTGATCAACAGGCGGTCGGTTTCGATTAACAACGGGTTTTGCGCGAGCCACCTTTCCCGCGTCAGGATATAATCGAGCGCGTCATATTCACCACCTTGGGCTATGCAGGGGCAGCGCGACATGCCGGTTTGTTGAAAGCCCAGTTTTTTGAGAACCGCCACAGACCCCCCATTGCCCAATATCACACTTGCCGTTATTTCCCCAAGGTCCGGGTTCTTAAATGCACGGGTTATTATAGCGGCGGCCATTTCAGTGGCGTAGCCCTTACCCCAATGTTCACGGGCGAAAAAATAGCCAAGCTCCCCCCCCATAATCCCGATGCCGCCGATCTGTACATCGCCAAGAAATACCGGGCCGGCAAATCCCCGTTCCCTATCCACAGGGACACAGCGACTGACGACAAAGTCCCGGTCGGCCGGATGGGGCCAGGATGCCGTCCACTTAACGACCTCATAATCACTGACAAAGGCCATGTAACCATCAACATCACTGGCCACAGGTAGCCGCCAGCGCAAGCGTTTGGTTCTGATCTCATCCATGGTGCGCCTGCCAGTCTGCCCGGCTTAGGGTCATTTCCTGCAGGTCAACATCACGCCCCTGCGCCAGACTGTGGGACGCAACAATCTTTGTTGGCCTGAAGCCCAGGTTTCTAAGGATCGCACCGGACCGGGCATTTTCCGGGAAAAACCCCGATTTCAGATCTGCGCCACTTTTGCCAAACCACGCGGACACCACGGCGTTGGTTACTTCGCCCATATAGCCCTGCCCCCAATGGGCAACGCCCAGCCAATAACCAAGCTGTTTGTCGGCCGAGATAACCCCAATGATGCACCCGTTCAGCGTGATGGCAAAACACCAGTCACTTTGGGAATTTTCAATGAAATATTCGGCGTCCTGCACGGTATATGGATGTGGCACCACCGTTAGCCACCGGGACACATCATAGTCCCCGATCAGCGCCGCGATCGTCGGTGCATCCGACATTGCAAGCGGTCGAAGGGTCAGCCGTTGGGTTTCAATTGTAGTCGCCATCTGTATATTCCTCCTGCCCCCACGGTGTTTGGCTGGTCTGACTGCCTGCCGGTTTCAAATGCGCCCGTGGGGGTGGGGTTGGGCGCTTTCCTGTTTCAGGATTACGCCCGGTTGTGGCTTAATCCTGTAATCGTTTGACGTAGGTCCATGTGGCGACGGATGCATCACGGGCGACTGAATAGGCCTCGGCGTCGCCAAGGTAATCAAAGCCGGCATTGCTAACCACGCGGGCCGATGCCGGATTGTCCTGAAACACCTCTGCAAACATGGTTTTAGAACCGTGAGGGTTGGCCGAAACCATTGCGCGCACCGCTTCTGATGCCATGCCGGTATTCCAAAACGCCGGGGCCACCCAGAATTTGATTTCTGACTGGTCACGATCCATCGGGGTCAGGCTAACCAGACCAACGACTTCAGCGTGCCCATCAAGCGAGCCATCCATGATCCAGACGTCATAGGTGCGTTCCGGCCCCTGCGCGCGTGCGATAAAGGCTTCTGTCGCGCCCGGCGGCAAAGGGTGGGGAATGGTCCGCGTACCCCGCGCCACCCGTTCGTCACCGGTGTGCATTGCCAGCAGGCCCACGTCTGATTTGCGCAGGGCGCGCAGCATGAAACGGTCTGTTTCAATCACTGGCTGGTTGGTGATCTGGTCAAAAATCATGTCTTCCCTCCCGAGAAAAGAACAAAAAAGACGCTGGCAACTGTCAGGACTGCAAGGGTCCGCATCAGGTATTTTTCAGCACGGTGCCCGGCGATCCGGGCAGAAATGGTTTGCCCGCCAAACGTCCAAAGTGGATGCAAAACCAACTGACTGGCGGCAAGGCAAATGGCGATTGTGGCGGTTGCCTGCAAGGTGGGGGTGCCGGGGCTTACAAAACTTGTGAAGCCAACCATTATCATCGCCCAGGCCTTGGGGTTTAATGGGTGAACCGCCAAACCGGCAATGAAACCAGGGGCCTGCCCGCCCGTATCAGCCGCACTAAGGTCCATGTTGGCGATCCGCCACGCCAGCCAGCAGATATAGGCCACACAGGCCCATTTGAGAAACGTGAACACCATTGGGAACTGATCCGCCAGTTCCATCAACCCAAACCCTAGTGGCCAGATAAGCAACTGTTTACCCGCCACCACGCCTGCCACAAAAGGCAATGCACCACGCAAACCAAAGCGCGCGCCAGTGGCCAGCAAAACCATGTTGGCCGGGCCGGGACTGCCGACCTGACTGACACCAAAGGCCAGAAAACTTAATGTTGCGACGCCCATAACAATTGCGTCCCCCTGAAACGAAAAAGGGGACCGGCATTTTCTGCCGATCCCCATTAAATTTTATTTAATGCTTTCGGCTATTCAGCGGCCTCCGCCACTGGGAGAACCGAAATAAACGTGCGACCCTTAAGGCCCTTATGGAATGTCACAGCACCTTCAACGGTTGCAAAGATGGTGTGATCTTTTCCCATGCCCACGCCTGCGCCCGGCCACATCTTTGTGCCTCGCTGACGCAGAATGATATTGCCAGGGATAGCGACCTGACCGCCATAAAGCTTAACGCCAAGACGGCGTCCGGCAGAATCGCGACCGTTGCGGGATGAACCGCCTGCTTTTTTATGTGCCATTTGTCGTTACTCCTTTTCAGCTGCCAGCGTCTTGGCTTGTTCGATCCAGCCTTCACGCTCAATACGGCCTTTGAACGACAGTTTCTCGTCCATAGCAGCTACGTCGGCATCATTCCAGCCTGCGATTTGGGCGAAAGTTGTCACACCGGCTGCCAGCAGTTTCTTTTCAAGTGCTGGGCCAACGCCCGACAGCTTTTTCAGATCGTCAGCACCGGCAGCGGCTTTTGGTGCTGCCTTCTTTGGGGCTGCGGCCTTTTTCGGGGCTGCGGTTTTGGCTTCGGCTTTCTTGGGGGCGGCTTTCTTGGCAGGAGCAGCGGCGACAATAGCTGCAACAGAAACCGAACCAGCACCGACGGCGGCCTTAACGCCAGACTTATCACCACCTTTTTCAAGGATGTCGGTGATGCGCAGCAGTGTTAGCTGCTGACGGTGGCCTTTGGTGCGCTTTGAATGGTGCTTACGGCGACGTTTGACGAAGTGGATTACCTTTTCGCCTTTGATCTGGTCGATCACGTCGGCCTGCACGGCGGCACCGGCAACCATTGGCGCACCAATGGTAGAGCCAACCATCAAAATTTCGTTGAATTGTACTTTTTCGCCGGCGTCAGCTGCAAGTTTCTCAACGCGAAGTACGTCTCCGCTTTGGACCTTATACTGCTTGCCACCGGTCTTCATGACCGCAAACATGCGTTCTTCCTTCGTATTTTCGCGTTCTGTGGCCCCGACTTGCGGTGTTTTGGCCTGATGGCCGCCTGCGAACTGCGCGCCCCCTATGGGCGTCATTTCATGGACCCTGCGAACATTTGCCCGACAGGAATGGCGGCTTATCTTGGAAATATCCGTATATGTCAAGCCGCAATGGCGCGCGGCGGCCCCCCTACTGCGTAATTAATTTACCTGACATTTGTCTTACAAATCTTCACCCGTCATAATCCGGGCAGCGGCCAGCCCAAGGGCACGCGAAATCCCGCCAAACATGTTATCAAATCCTGCAAATAACGCATTATTCAGTGCCCGCCCCGCCGGGGTTTCGGAAAGCGCAATATAGTCCAGCAGTTCTTCGTCACTCAGCGGCGTGTAGGCCATCGATAAAAATTCATACAGCCATTTTCGGGTGTCCGCCCGTATGTCATCTTCCTGACTCCAAACATCGCGCAACAACTGACCTTCAGTCTGCGCTTCAGGGTATGCACCGCCTTCGACCAGTGCGGCAAAAAACGAAAAATTGGAATTCAGCCCACCGACCACATTAGATTCCAACAGGTCGTTGACTTCAATAAATCGAGTCAAAAGGTCAATTCGGGCCTCACCCGAAGCGATCAGGTCGGCGACATGCTGTGCATTGGCACTTTCAACTGCGCTGTCCAGAAGGGCAACGCGAGCGGAAATTTCCAGCGCAATAATTTCTTGCCCCAGTGCACTTTCAAAAAAACCAATCAACGCGTCCATATGGGCTGTATCAATTGTATTTTCGAATTGTGCGTATGTGACGTCGGCCATTTTGTCGGCGTCGTATATATCGGACACAAGCGCGCGCCATTCCCCGCCTGCCCGTTCAGGAAACATGCTTGAGGCCAATTCATCTGCGTAATCCAGTCCCTCTATACGCATGACATCAATGATTTCAGGCAA
>DAOURA010000113.1 GCA_030625325.1 Marinosulfonomonas sp. | reverse complement strand
TGAATCCAGACCTGACTGGCGCAACCGTCAACCTTGGTCGCAGGCACTTTAAACGCCTCTTCAAGGGGGGGCATTGCCTTGCCTAAATCGATCACATGGCGATACCGGTCTTCCCAGTCGTCCAGAAAGTCAAAGGTCTCGGCGATTTCTTCAAAGGCTTCGGTGGCCATGGGGTTCTCCAAATCTTTTGCATCCCCTACGACCGCAACGCCAAAAGGTCCAGTGTGGCGTTGACATTTTACGCGCCATGGCTTTCGTTATGACCGGGTTAGTTATTCTGGGGGGGGTAAACGGTGCGCCTGTTTGTGGTATTCGGTTTTATGTTGGGCCTTGCGGCCTGTTCTGGTGGTGGTGGATCACTGGGTAATTTCAATCTGGCGAACTGGTTTAGCGGTGGTGGCGCCCAAAGTGCCACCGCTGTCAGGCGCTCACTTGCGCCGCGCCGCGGTTATGCGGCCTATGTGGAAACCCGCCCCCTTATTGCGCAGGTTTCCGGGCTTTGGGTTGATAAAACATCATCAGGCGCGATTGTTCGTGCAACCGGTCTGGCCCCCCATCAGGGCTTTCACAGTGCCGATCTGGTGATTGCCAAGTCATCCCGAAAGGGCGTGCTGACATTTGAATTTCGCGCCCAACCACCGGGCAGCGCAACATCAGGCGGCCCGGCCTACCTGCGTGAAATAACAGCGGGTACGTTTCTGTCACATGCGCAACTAAACGGCATCCGGCGAATTCGGGTTATTGCGGCCCAAAACAGCCGCACAGCGCGACACTAAAGTTCAATCGTATCCACTTGGTTGCCGCGCACCGCAAGGGCGACCTTACCGTCGCACAACTGTATGGCGTCATTGCCGAAAACTTCGGCGCGCCAACCACTTAGGGCGCGAACATCACGTTGCCCCCCTGCGATCAGGTCCAGTTCTGCGGCGGTGGCAATTAGTTTTGGGGCAACACCGGTTATATCGGATTTCGCCTTTAGTAAAACACGCAGTAAATCGGCCAGTGCCGGATTAACCTGCAAAGATTCGCGTCTGTTGGTGACTTTGGGGTAATCATCCGGTTCGCAATTAATCCCCACCTGAACCGCCGCCAGAATACCATCGGATATATCACCGCGCCGCGCTTCGCGCTGCAACAGGCGTGACCGTCCAATATCCTGCATCGTCGCAGGCTTGGTCGAAGCCAGTTCCATCAGGGCTTCGTCCTTGTAAACCCTTGATCTTGGGATGTTTCTTGATTGTGCGTGGGTTTCACGAAACCTTGCCAACTCACGCACAACCGCCAGAAACTTACCCGAATTGGTACGGGTTTTGATACGTTTCCATGCCTCAGCCGGGCGGGTGATATAGGTTTCCGGGTTGGTCAGAATCTGCAATTCTTCCTCTACCCAGCTTTGGCGGTTGGTTTTTTCCAGTTTTTCCGCCAGGAATTCGTAAATAACGCGCAGGTGGGTCACATCCCCAAGCGCATAATTTTGCTGTGCTTCACTAAGCGGGCGGCGCGACCAGTCAGTGAAACGCGATGATTTGTCCAACGGTTGATTTGCGATCTTGCGCACCAGCGTTTCATAACCGGCCTGTTCGCCAAAGCCACAAACCATTGCCGCAACCTGGGTGTCAAACAGCGGTTTCGGGATCACATTGCCTTCGATAAAGAAGATTTCCAGATCCTGACGGGCGGCGTGAAATACCTTAACCACGCTTTCATCGCGAAACAGGTCATAAAGCGGGTCCAGCGACAGACCGTCAACCAGCGGATCAAGCAGTACTGCGTCATCCTCGGCGTCGCCCGGAACAGCCATCTGCACCAGACACAGCTTAGAATAATAGGTCCGCTCGCGTAAAAACTCAGTGTCCAGAGTAACATAAGGGTGATTTCGCGCCTTGGTGCAAAAATCGGCCAGGTCCTGCGTCGTGGTGATTGTGATCATATTGGCAATTCTTAATGGTTAAGCTGATAGTCTATTAAGCAAGTGCGGCGAAAATGGGAAGCCTAGGCCAAATTGTTTTGCGCTTGCGCCACAATAAAGCGACGCAGCACCATTGGATAAAGAATGTGTTCCTGCACCAAAACCCGCGCCGCCAGATCATCCGCACTGTCGCCGGGCAAAATATCAACCTTGGCCTGTCCCAGAACCGGGCCGCCGTCCAGTTCGGCCGTGACCTGATGCACGCTACACCCGCCGTGGGCATCCCCGGCGGAAATGGCCCGTGAATGGGTGTTTAACCCTTTGTATTTAGGTAATAAAGATGGGTGAATGTTCAGGATGCGCCCCTGCCATTTGGCAATGAAACCCGGCGTCAGAATGCGCATGAACCCGGCGGTGCAGATCACATCAACCTTGGCCGCCATCAGGTGTTGGTGAATAACGTCTTCAAAGGCGGTGCGATCCTTGCCAAAAGGTTTGTGGTCAACCACCGCTGTGGCAATACCGCGCGCCTTTGCCTTGGCCAGCCCCCCGGCCCCCGCAACATTGGACAAAACCAGCACCGGCTTACCCGGATGATCGCCATCCATGCTATCCACCAGTGCCATCATGTTTGAGCCGCCACCGGATATCAAAATGGCGACCCGCATTTTCAAAGAAGTTTTCCGCTGTAACGGACCCCGGCCCCGGCCGTGACCTTACCAAGAACATGCACCTGTTCGCCCGCATCCCCCAGCAGTTGGGCCAGTGCCACGGCGCGATCCGCCGCCACCACCAGCACCATACCAACCCCGCAATTAAAGGTTTTCAGCATCTCAGCCTCGGCCATACCGGATGTTTCAGCCAACCAGCGAAACACCGGTGGCAGGTCCCATGCCCCAAGGTCCACATCACAGCCCAGACCATCGGGAAACACCCGTGGCAGGTTTTCAGTTAAACCACCGCCGGTAATATGGGCCAGCCCATGCACACCACCGGCGCGAATGGCAGACAATGTTTGCGTCACATACAACCGCGTTGGCGTCAAAAGGGCCGCCCCAAGGGTGCCGTTTGAAAACGGGCAATCCGCACCCCAGCCAAGGCCGGACATTTCCACGACCTTGCGCACCAATGAATAACCGTTGGAATGCACGCCATCACTGGCAAGGCCCAACAAAACATCACCCTCACCCACACCATCCGGCAGGGTCTGGCCGCGTTCCATCGCGCCAACCGCAAAACCGGCCAGATCAAAGTCACCGGCGTCATACATGCCGGGCATTTCTGCGGTTTCCCCGCCAATCAGCGCGCAACCAGATTGCTTGCAACCGGTCGCAATGCCTTCGATAATGCGGGCGGCCACGTCGACCTCCAGCTTGCCAGTGGCGAAATAATCCAGAAAAAACAATGGCTCTGCGCCCTGACACACCAGATCATTGACACACATGGCCACCAGATCAATGCCGATCGTGTCCACCTGACCGGTGTCAATCGCGATACGCAGTTTGGTACCAACCCCATCGGTGGCCGCCACCAGAACCGGATCACTGTAACCGGCACCCTTCAGGTCAAACAGGGCGCCAAACCCCCCAAGCCCCGACATCACACCGGGGCGCGTGGTGCGTTTTGCCGCTGGCTTGATCCGTTCGACCAGACTGTTACCGGCATCAATATCAACCCCGGCCTCAGCATAGGTCAGCCCGTTTTTCGTTTTGCTCATAATAGCCCCCAGATTGCCTTGGCCCCCCGTAGCCCAAGCACAGGTCAGAGTCCACGCCCCCCATCACCGCTTGACCCGCCCGCCCGGTCTGATAGTGATCGCCCAAGGCGGGCCTGTAGCTCAGTTGGTTAGAGCAGAGCGCTCATAACGCTTTGGTCGCAGGTTCGAGTCCTGCCGGGCCTACCACATCCCAAAACCGCCCTAGCCCTGCGCCCTGATGAACGTGTTGTTTTGCAAATCCTTGATTGCCTGACGCAGTTCGTCGCGGGTGTTCATCACTATCGGCCCATGCCACGCCACGGGTTCCTGAATGGCTCGTCCCGATATCAGCAAAAACCGCACCCCTTCTGGCCCCGCCGTGACGGTAATTTCATCGCCGGTTCCAAAACGAACAAGGGTGCGGTTTCCAGACATGTCACGGATATTCAGCTCTTGCCCGCCAAGTTCCTTTTCAACCCGCACCCCCCTTGGGGTAGATGCATCCTGAAATGTCCCGGCCCCTGCAAACACGTAAGCGAAAGCCTGTGAATAGGTGTCCACTGGCAGGGTTTTACGCAGGTTTGGCGCAATGGAAACATCCAGATACATCGGATCGGCGGCAATCCCGTCAACGGGGCCGCGTTTGCCCCAAAAATCACCGGTAATTACCCGCACACAGGTGCCATCATCATCAATGATTTGCGGGATGTCACTGCCCTTGATGTCCTGATAGCGGGGTGCGGTCATCTTTAGGGCGGACGGCAGGTTCGCCCACAACTGAAACCCGTGCATCTGCCCGGCGGCATTCCCCTTTGGCATTTCCTGATGCATGATCCCGGATCCGGCCGTCATCCACTGTACAGCCCCCGGCCCCAACACGCCCTTATTACCCAAAGAATCCCCATGCTCTACCTCACCCGCTAACACATAGGTAATCGTTTCAATGCCCCTATGCGGGTGCCACGGGAAACCCTTTTGGAAATGCGCAGGGTCATCGTTTCGAAAATCATCAAACAGCAAAAACGGGTCACTTTCAGACGTGTCGCCAAACCCAAAGGCACGGTGGATGTGCACACCCGCCCCTTCCATCGCAGGCTTTGCCGCCGATTGGGATTTTACAGGTCTAAATGTCATCTCAATGCTCCTGTTCAGTTTTAAATATCAGGCCGCACATCGCGTTGCCTAGCGTGGCAAGACCATATCCACCTGCAGCCCACCCAGCCGCATGCTTTTACCAAGGCGCAAAGTTCCCCCATGGCGGCGCGCAATGTCAAAGGCAATAGACAGCCCCAGGCCAACACCGGACCCCTGATCCTGATTGCGGGCCTGATCAAGGCGCGAAAAGGGTTTCAGGGCCTCTTCATACATTTCTGGTGCGATACCGGGGCCATCGTCTTCTACAGAAAACTTAACCGACCTTTGCGTCAGCGACACACTGACAACCGCATGGGTCGCATACCGCAGGGCGTTGCCAATCAGGTTTTGCAAGGCCCTTTCAATGGCAACCGGGCGCAGCATGACCTGCCCGCTTCCATTGATGTCACCAACCCGAACTGCACCACCGGTTTTTGCGGTTTTTTCAACAATCCCCTGCACCAGAAGTATCGGGTCACATTCCTGCGGGTCATCCAGCGTGTCGTCCCGCGCAAATGCAAGGAACGCATCCAGCAGCTTTTCCATATCTGCAATGTCACGTTCCAGATCAATGATTTCTGCATCCCCGTCCAGCATCGACAGCCCCAGCCTGAAACGGGTCAGCGGTGTGCGCAGATCATGACTAACCCCCGACAGCATCAGGGTACGTTGCTCTATCTGGCGTTCAATCCGGGCCCGCATGTCCAAAAACGCATTGCCGGCGGCGCGCACTTCTATCGCGCCTGAGGGGCGGTATTCCACCACCTGGCCGCGACCAAACGCCGCCGCCGCCCGGGCAAGCCGCTTTATTGGTCGCAACTGATTGCGCAAATATAAAAATGCAACAATCGTCATTAACACACCAACAAAAACCATCAGGACCAGAAACTGGTGGGGGTTTGACGCGGCAACCCGGCCACGGTTGATGGTGAACTTTGCCACCCCGTGTTTTGTGTCCACCCACAAAAGCACCCGCCCCGGGGTTGTCACAAGATCAATCGCTCTGATCTTTGTTATCTTGCGGTGCAGGGTCTCAACCACCATCCGCCCGGAAAAATCAAACGCCCTGTGGCTGTCCCCGGCAGGCACGTTGCCTGCGGGCAGTTTTACGCTTAACTGCAAAGGGCGGCCAATTCGCGCGATCTGGTTTCGCGCCTTGGCCGTGGTGTCCGCACGATTAATTTCACCCTGCATCAGCTTTAGATCCAGCGCCAGACTCTGGGTCATTTGCCGGGTGACATCTTCGTAGTGGCGTTGAATAAAGACCACCGACACCACAAGCTGCAGGGTAATAATCGGCAACAACAAGATCAGCGCGGCGCGCCCATAAAGCCCCCGTGGCATATATCGTTTGAGCCAACTAAAATTCATAGGCTATTGGTACCCCCGGAACATACGGATTAGAAAGCAAATATGAACACGAAACGTCCAAAAGTGATGGAATGGCTGGAAACCGATGTGCGCAGGGTGCTTGCCGGCAACCCATCGCCCATGACCCATTGGGGCACCAACACCTATATTGTGGGTCGCAGGCAGGTGGCCGTTATTGACCCCGGACCTGACAACACGCAGCATCTGGGCAATATTCTTGGTGCACTGGAACCCGGCGAAACCATCAGCCATATCTTTGTCACCCATTCCCATGTTGACCATTCCCCCCTTGCCGCCGCCCTGTCGGCCGCCACCGGCGCGCCGGTGCTGGCCTATGGCGACGCCACCGCCGGGCGCAGTGATATTATGTGCCAACTGGCCAAAACCGGGCTGGTGGGGGGCGGCGAAGGTATCGACCACGGCTTTGCCCCCGATAAAACCCTGACCGACGGGCAAACAGTTAGGGGTGGAAACTGGGAACTGACCGCCCACTGGACACCGGGGCATTTGGGTAATCACCTGTCGTTTTCCTTTGGCAACAGTGTTTTCACCGGCGATCACATCATGGGCTGGGCGTCATCACTGGTGTCGCCGCCCGACGGTGATCTGACCGATTTCATGGTATCCACCCAAAAGCTTGCCGACCTTGGGGCACGGGTGTTCCACCCCGGTCATGGCGCCCCGGTTGGTGACCCGGAAGGGCGGGCCAACTGGCTGATTGAACACCGTCTGTCACGCAGAGAATCTATTCTGACCGCCCTGACAGATGGCCCCGCCGATGCCAAAACCCTGACCCGACAGATATATAACGACGTGCCTGCACAGCTTTTGCCAGCGGCAGAACGAAACGTTTTCGCCCATCTTATTGATCTTGTTCAGACATCTGATGCAACTACCCAAGGCACCATTGCCTTTAACGCCGGTTTTCAACGAATTTAGGCCAAACAAAAATCGTCCGGTTTTAGTGGCAAATACCACTGGACGCGCCCCAAGCCACTTGCTATATCCGCCCCCGGTATTCCGGCGTAGCTCAGCGGTAGAGCAGTTGACTGTTAATCAATTTGTCGTAGGTTCGATCCCTACCGCCGGAGCCAA
>DAOURA010000168.1 GCA_030625325.1 Marinosulfonomonas sp. | reverse complement strand
TGTAACCCAGAACTTCTGCGATTTGGGCTGCAAAATTGGTAGCATCGTTTCCCCAGACTTCTTGCAGGGCAATGATGTCGGCGTCGATTTCGGCCAATGCGGCAATAATGGCGGGGGCCCGTTCTTTCCATGGGCCGAACTGCCACCAGAGGTTCCATGTTACGACCTTCAGGTGGGTTTGAATTGTGTTTGGCAGGGGGTGTTTGGCCATTGTTTATGCTCCGGTCTGGTGGGCAGATGTTTGGGCAGTGTTCCCCGGTGTGGGGATCATTTCAACCGGTTTTTGTGTCGCGCATTTTGAATGCAAAATTTCACCCAAGGCCAATTGGCAATCGGGCGGGGGCGAACTAAGCTTGCCCAGCCTGAGCCGGTATAATCGGGCCCCTTTCATCTATCAGCGGGACAAACCAATGACATTAAAGCGAAAAGTTCTTTTGATCATCATCGACGGGCAGCCATGGCGCAGTTCGCGCCGCCTGAACGGCAACCTTGAGGGCTGGGTTCAGTCGGGGCAGGCGCGGGTCTGGAAGATGCGTTCAGTTCTGCCGTCAATTTCGGCCAGTTGTTATGCGTCGATCCACACAGGTGTGACGCCACAGGTGCATGGTGTTGTGTCAAATGAGGCGCTGTTCCGCTTGAAAGAGCGCGATATCTTTTCGCAAGTGAAGGCGGCCGGTGGTGTGACCGGGGCGGTGACCCATTCGTTCTGGTCGATCTTTTTCAATCGCGCGCCGTGGGATCAGATCCGCGATATCGAATATGACGACCCGGAAGGCCCAATCAGCCACGGGCGTTTTCACACCATGGCCGGGTCGGATGGTTACAACCACACAACACCAAGTGATGCGGATCTTTACGCGACGCTAAGCATGTTGATCGAACGCCACAAAATCGATTATGGGATATATCACAGTTGCACGCTGGACAGTATGGGCCACCGGGTGGGCCATGACTGCGTGGCGATGGATTATGCCTGTGCAAAAATGGATGTGGCACTGGCGCATTTCCTGCCGATTTGGCTTAAGGCGGGCTATGAAGTGGCGGTGACAGCCGACCATGGCCAGACCGACCGGGGGCACCATGGCGGGCGTCAGGATGAACAGCAGGATGTGGCATTCTACTGGTTTGGCGGCGGCAAGGGGCCGGGCGAAGATGTGGTTCTGGATCAACTGGCGCTGGCGCCAACCCTGCTGGCGCGTATGGGGGCGGAAATACCCGATACCATGCAGGCCGCCCCGTTTTTAAGTGCGGATTAGCATGGCGGATTACGAAAAACTGATCGATGCGGAAACCTGGGGCTTTATCCGCCAAACCGAAGGTTGGTACCCACCCGATACCTTTGAAAAAGGCATCACCGAACAGCGGCGTATTTATGACGCCATGTGCCGGGCGTTTTTTCGCGGATACCCCGATGGGGTAAGCGCCACTGATCGGCGCGCAAATGGTGTGCCGGTGCGCCATTACCAACGGGATAACCCGGTGGTGGGCGTCAGCGTTCTATATGCCCATGGCGGCAGTTATATGCTGGGCGGGCTGGACAGCCATGACGATGTCTGCGCCGAAATCTGTGATGCCACCGGGTTTGATGTTGTGTCTGTGGATTACCGCCTGATGCCGGAACACAGCCGCCTGGATGCACAGGATGATTACCAGAATGCCCTTAACTGGCTGCGCGCAACGCGGGGGCACAAAATCATCACCGCCGGTGACAGTGCGGGGGGCTTTATCTCGGCCAGTGTGGTTCATGCGAACCGGGGGGGCGGGGATATAATCGGTCAGGTGCTGATCTATCCGGGGCTTGGGTCAATGGACGTGGGCGGGTCAATGGATGAACACGCAAATGCGCCGCTGTTAACCAAGGCCGAGGTCATGTGCCTAAAGGATATATTCGGCGACAATGCCCCTGGTAAGCGCCCGAAATACCCGGTTCCATTGGATGATACGGACCTGTCTGGCCTGCCGGTCACCGTGGCGGTGTCGGCGCAATGTGACCCAATCGCTGACCACTCAAAAATATATGCCAGGGCGATAAACGCGGCCGGTGGCACGGCCTATTGGCTTGAGGATACGGGGCTGGTCCATGGCCACCTGCGGGCGCGCCATACTGTTAAACGGGCGCGCGCCAGCTTTGATCGGGTGTTACGCGCAATTGCCCTGATCGGCGCCGGGCACCCCTTTGATCGCGCTGACCTGAAATAACAGACCCCGGCTTTTCTTTGCTAAAATACTCGCGCCGCAGGCACCCTGTGTTCACACCAGATCACGGGGGATGCGTTTTGCGAAATCCTTTTCAAAAATCATTTCGTCCCCCTCATAGGCCTCAACCCGGCCGGTGATGTGAAACGCGTCCCCCTCGGCCCACATCTCGGAATATGTTTCGGTGCGAATGTGCCAGTTTCCACGGGCCATATGGTCGCTCCAATGGGTGCGGCCACGGGCCGACAGGGGGTCATCGGGGTCGATGTCCCACCATTCGCGCGCGATGGATCCGTTGATCAACCCGTGGTTCAGATCCTCTACCTCACCTGAATCGTCCACCACCTGCAGTTTCGTCAAACCACTTTCCTGATCAAACGTGGTTTGCCGAATTAACGATGCCTCGCGGATCGTGCGGGTCTGCCAGGGGGGCGCGGTTTCGGGTGGGTCAAACTGAACCGGTGTACCGGGGGCTTGGTTCAGCAACGGCAGGCGCAGCTGCCCGGCTGTCAGGGTCAGTTTCCCCTTGCTCGGCGCAGGCCAGAGCAGGGGCCAGTACCCATTGGAAATCGACAACCGTAACCGGTGCCCCGCCGGGATTTCATAGGCAATCTGATCCAGTTTCAGGGTGATCGTAACCGGGCGACCCACGGGCATTGGCGCGGGGGTGTGTGATCCGTCCCTGTGGGTAAGGTTCAGCACACCATAGGTGATCTGACTGACATGCCCGTCTGGGTGCACGTCATTCAGGCGCACGGCGATCTGGGCAACGGGGGTATCGGCGGCCAGTGTCAGTGTGACCACGGGCGCGCCAACAATGCCCATATCCTGCGCCAGAACCGCACCATCAAAACAGGTGGACTGGGCGTCATCGCGGCGCTGATCGGGGGGTGGGGTGGTGATTGGCCAGACGGTAAAATATTGATCAGCCCCCATGCCGGTGTCGGCCGGGCTGTTGATTATGCGTTCAAACGGGGCCGGGGTGTCTGCCAGATGATCCCCGCTAAGATGCAAATCATGGTGTGGCGCAGTGCGATAATCCTGCGCGATCCAACGGCCATTGCTGGCGGTTGCGTCACTGACAACCCCATCACCCCTGATCATGAATAGGCGCAGGTCCGGGTCACTTTCCACGTTGGTTTCAAGACCTTTCAACCAGCGGTCCCACCAGCGCAGGGCCTGTTGCAGGAAATGGATGCGTGGCCCGGGGGACGCAATATGGGGGTATTTGTGGATCCACGGACCAACGATGGCCTTGACCGGTGCGAGCAGGTTTTCAACCAGGGCCTGCGGGGCGTTGCGATACCCGTCGCGCCAGCCGCCAATGGTTAGGGTCGCGGCCTCTATTGCGGAAAAATCCTGACAAACGCTGCCATGTTGCCAATAGGCATCGCGGTGCTGATGGCTGGCCCAAAGCTCGCTCAGGTGTGGTTCGGCCCGCAGGCGTTCCAGCCACATATCGCGCCAGTCATCGCCCACCAGTTCCGGGTCGGGCGCGCGTGATGAATAGGACAGCATCGTGCCGCCCCAGCCCAGATTGCTGTTCAACAAACAGCCACCCTTATAGTGGATATCATCGTTAAACCGATCAACGGTGGAACAGATTGTTATGATTGCTTTCAACGGCTTGGGGGCAAGGGCGGCCACCTGTAGGGAATTGAACCCGCCCCAGCTGATCCCCATCATGCCGACCGTACCGCTGCACCAGTCTTGTGTGGCGACCCAATTGATCACTTCGACCGCATCGGCCAGTTCGCGGGGGGAATATTCGTCGTCCATCACCCCCTGACTGTCGCCGTTTCCGCGCATATCCACCCGCAGGCAGGCATAGCCGTGGGATGCAATATAGGGGTGGGTCAATTCATCACGCCCGCAGGTGCCGTCCCGTTTGCGATAGGGCAGAAATTCAAGGATTGCAGGCACCGGGCTGACATGGGCGTCGTCAGGTGCCCAGACCCGGGCGGACAGGCGGGTGCCGTCCGACAGGGTAATTCCCATGTCGGGGTTTTCGTTCACATTTCTGGTTCCGGCGGGCATCTGAAAATCCTGTTGCTGTTTGTTGAAACCTGACGCAGAATTCACGTGCAGTCATCTGCTAAATACGCGAAAAACAGTCCGAAAACGGCATTCTTTCAACTGTCCGGTCGTAAGTGCGGGGGCCAGTGTCGCCCATGGGCTTTGGGCTGTTAAAGAAATGCCCTAGGTGGGGAACCTATTGAAGGTGGGGAAATAAAAATGGCCGACAGTCAGCGTTCACAAACCCAACAGCGTGATATCAGTTCGCCTAAGGGGCGTCAGGTGGACAACCGGGCGCTGGCCGAGGTTGCGATCATGCTGGGGGGTATGGAACGGCGGCGTGATATGCTGATAGAGGCCCTGCATGTGGTGCAGGACAGTATCGGTTGCCTGCAGGCCCGGCATTTGGCGGCATTGGCGGAACTGTTTCGCCTGTCACAGGTGGAAGTCTTTGAAGTCGCAAGTTTTTATCACCATTTCGACATTGTAAAAGAAGGCGAAGAAGCCCCCGCGCCCCTGAC
>DAOURA010000073.1 GCA_030625325.1 Marinosulfonomonas sp. | reverse complement strand
GGTGACAGATCGGCGTTGGCGCGTGATGCGCTGGAAGATTTGCGCGCGTCCAATCTGGCGCATTTGCTGGCCATTTCTGGTTTGCATATGGGGTTGTTAACCGGGCTTTTGTTCAGTGGGGTGCGGTTTGGGCTGGCCCTGCTGGGCGGGGCGGCCCTGTTCCTGCCGGTCAAAAAAATCGCGGCGGTGGCGGCCCTGTTGGGTGGTGCGGTTTATCTGGCCCTGTCGGGGGGCAATGTCGCGACTGAGCGGGCCTATATCATGGTTGCGGTGATGTTTATTGCTGTTCTGCTGGACCGGCGCGCGGTCACGCTGCGTGCGGTGGCGGTTGCGGCGACGGTTGTTTTGGTGCTGCGACCGGAGGTATTGGCCGGGCCAGGATTCCAGATGTCATTTGCCGCCACCACGGCGTTGGTGGCGGTTTTTGGGGCTATGCGTCACTGGCGGGGGCCCCGTTTGCCACGGTTTTTTCGGCCCATTTTGGCGGTGGTTATGTCGTCTGCGGTGGCCGGGTTGGCAACCGCGCCGGTGGCGGCGGCGCATTTCAACCGGATCGCGGATTATGGGTTGATTGCCAATCTGTTATCGGTGCCCCTGATGGGGCTGGTGGTGATGCCGGGCGCGGTTTTGACGGCGGTTCTGGCCCCGGTTGGGCTGGGCTGGGTTGGTCTGATGCTGATGCGCCCGGCGATTGAATGGATACTGGGGGTGGCCCATTGGGTGGCAGGGCTGGACGGTGCGCTGCATTATGTGGCGACCCCCGGTGGTGGGGTGCTGCCGTTGCTGGCGCTTGGGTTTTTGTGGGCGGTGCTGTGGCAGGGCCGGACACGGGTGCGCATGATTGGGGTTATGCCCGTGGTTATGGGGTTTGTGATCTGGGCCATGGTGGAACGCCCCACGGTGCTGATTTCTAACACCGGCGGGCTGGTCGGGGTGATGACACCGGCGGGGCGCGCGTTAAGCAAACCCAAGGGCGATGGGTTTTCCGCCAATAGCTGGCTGGAAAACGACGGCGACGGTGTGTTGCAGGCCGATGCCCATGCCCGCGCCGGGATTGGTGGCGTTAAGGGGACGTTGGATTTTCAGGCGGCTGGAATGAATTTTATTCACCTGAGCGGTCGCGGCACCGCAGATCGCCTGGCCCCGGCCTGTGCGCGCGCCGATGTGGTGATTGTAACGGTGAAAGTGCAGGCGTCGGATTATCCCTGTCAGGTCTATGACCCGGTTCGCCTGCGCAAAACCGGTGCACTTGCCGTTTTGAACGGTAAAAACGGCCCAAAAATCGTAACCGCACGACAGTTTTCCGGCGAACGGTTGTGGAATTCATCACGGGTGCGGCGTCGCCACACACGGGATCAGTAGGTGCGGATCAACCCCACAAGGCGGCCCTGCACCTTGACCTGATCATCCCGCAGAAGGCGGGTTTCATAGGCTTCGTTCGCGGCCTCAAGGGCAATTGTTGTCCCCTTGCGGCGGAACCGTTTTAGGGTTGCTTCGTGTTCTTCCACAATGGCCACGACGATATCACCGTTGTCGGCCGTCGGACCTTCACGGATGACAACCACGTCACCATCATTAATACCGGCGTCAATCATACTGTCGCCCTTAACTTCCAGCGCATAATGGTGCCCGTTGCCCTGCAACATGGTGCCCGGAACGGCGATATTTTGTGACCCATCGGCAATGGCTTCGATCGGAAGACCGGCCGCAATTCGTCCCATCAGGGGCAGTTCGGTGGCATGGATACTGTCCACCGGCATCGCCGCAGGGGGGGGCGAAGATTTGTCGCCCTGAATTATGCGGGGGGTGAAACCGGTTGGCTTTTGCATCGCCTCAGGCAGCTTTACAATCTCAATGGCGCGCGCACGGTGCGCCAGGCGGCGGATAAAGCCCCGTTCTTCCAATGCGGTAATCAGCCGGTGAATGCCCGACTTTGACCGCAGGTTCAGCGCGTCCTTCATTTCGTCAAAGGATGGTGGCACCCCGTCACGCTGAACGCGATTGTGGATGAAGTTCAACAAATCCAACTGTTTTTTGGTTAGCATGTGCCCAATCCTCTGACATTAATTCTGGTCGCCCTTGGTTGGGCGTTCAGGTAATGTTCTATTCGTGTTCCCGTTATGTGTCAACAGGGCGGGCTAAATGGGAATGTATGTCACCAGATCACCGGTTTCACGCGGCCCGTCATTTGGCGGGCGGATCAACAGGGCGTTGGCCTGTGACAAAACACTAAGCAGGGCACTGTCCTGTCGGCCATAGGCGGTGATTTCACCCCCCTGAACGCGGGCACGCATATAGTGTTCGCGCCCGCCGTTGGCCGGAATGGATGCCCCAAGGCGCGCGGTCTTGCGTGGGGTTGCGATGGCCGGCAAGCCCTGCATCGCCCGGATTGCCGGTAACATAAAGACATGCCCGCAAACCATTGAAGAAACAGGGTTTCCCGGCAGGCCCAGTAGAATGCCATCGCCAAAACGACCCGCCATCAGGGGTTTGCCCGGACGCATGGCGATTTTATAAAATGAGCGTTGCATCCCCATGCTTTGGGCGACCTGGCCAACCAGATCATGATCCCCCTCGGACGCGCCGCCAATGGTGACAATCAGATCAGCCCCGGTCGCCAGCGCAAAGGCCGCCCGAAGGGACGGCGCATTGTCGCGCGCAATCGGCAGCATCCGGGTTTGCGCCCCCGCAGATTGCGCCAGCGCCATCAAGCCAAAACTGTTTGAGGCAATGATCTGGTCAGGCCCCGGTGTTTCACCGGGCATCACCAGTTCGTCGCCGGTGGCCATCAGGGCCACAACCGGGCGGCGCGCCACGTTAACGCGATCAATATTCATTGAGGCCAGCAACGCCAGATCATTCGGCCCCAACAGGCGCGGCCCTTCCAACGTATCCCCAACCTTAAAATCGGCCCCTGCGGCACGAATATAGGGTTGGGTGTTGGGGGCGTCGTTCAGGGTGATGTGATCACCGCTGCGCGCCACGTCTTCCTGAATAACCACATGGCCAACACCGGGGGGGACCGGCGCGCCGGTAAAAATCCGCACCGCTTCACTGGGGTTCACCGTGCCGTCAAATCCGCGCCCGGCGGCGGCTTCGCCAATCACCCGCAGCTTGGCGCCGGGTGTGGCGTCACTTGCCTGCACCCCATAGCCATCCATCACTGATGACGCGAACGGCGGCTGATCACGGTTGGCCCGCGCCGGGCTGGCCAAAACACGCCCGCAGGCCTGTGCAAGTGGCACTGTTTCGCTGCCTGTTGGGCGGACAAGGTCAAAGATACTGGCCAGCGCTTGATCAACGGATATCATTAACTATACCTCGTAACGGCCTGATTTTCCGCCATCTTTCAACATCAAGGATATACCGCCAATTTCCATATCCTTTTGCACGGCCTTCAGCATGTCGTAAACCGTCAGGCAGGCGATCGAAACCGCACTTAAGGCTTCCATTTCAATGCCGGTCTGGCCGGTGGTTTTTACCGTGGCCTCAACCCGCACACCCGGCAGGTCCGGGTCCGGTGTCAGTTCCACTGCGACCTTGGTAATCGGTAATGGATGGCAGAGCGGGATCAGATCGGACGTTTTCTTGGCGCCCATTATTCCGGCCAAACGGGCCACGCCCAAAACGTCACCTTTTTTGGCCTGTTGGTTGATCACAATATCCAGGGTGTCAGGGGCCAGAATGATATGACCTTTGGCCACGGCGATGCGCGATGTCACGGCCTTATCAGAGACATCCACCATATGGGCGTCGCCCTTGCCGTCAAAATGGGTCAGATCAGCCATTATTAGTGCCCCCCGGATGATGATGTTAATGGGTTTTCCAGTATCTGGCGGGTGGCGGATGCCACGTCCGCCTGTCGCATCAGGCTTTCGCCAATCAAAAAACACCGCGCGCCGTATCGCGCCAGTTCCGCCAGATCGCCCGCAGTGCTCAGCCCGCTTTCAGCCACAAGGGTGCGCCCTGCCGGGGCCAGCTTGGCCAGCCGCTTGGTGGTGTCCAGACTGGTTTCAAAGGTCTTGAGGTTGCGATTGTTGATCCCCAGCAGGGGGGACTTCAGGATCGCGGCGCGCTCCAGCTCGGCCTCGTCATGGACCTCAACCAGAACATCCATGCCCCAGCCAAAGGCGGCGTCTTCCAGCTCAGCCGCCTGCGCATCACTGACCGAGGCCATGATGATCAATATGCAATCGGCCCCCCATGCGCGGGCCTGTGCCACCTGATAGGTGTCGTATAAAAAATCCTTGCGCAGGGCGGGCAGGGTGCAGGCGCCGCGCGCGGCTGTCAAAAATTCAGGGGCCCCCTGAAAACTTGGCCCGTCCGTCAGAACCGACAAACAGGTGGCGCCCCCGTCCTGATAGGCCCGCGCCAGTGCCGGCGGGTCAAAATCATCGCGGATCAACCCCTTGGACGGGCTGGCCTTTTTGATCTCAGCGATTAGGCCATAGCCACTGCGCGCCGCCAGTTGCAGCGCCCTGGCAAACCCGCGAACCGGGCTTGCGGCTTTTGCCGCAGCCTCCAGATCACCCAGTGGCAACGCCGCCTTGGCGGCTGCGATTTCGTCCAGCTTATAGGCTTTTATTTCATCAAGAACGGTTGTCATGGGCCTTGGATACCCCCTGTTGTCAGCGAAGGAAAGCCGATGCTTGTGGCAAATCCTGCCTGCATCCCGGCTTCTTTTTCGTCTAAATATCCGCGCCGCAGGCAGCGCAAGATTTCACCCGGTTGTGGCGCTTGGGTTACTGGGCCAAAAGGGCGGCCGACACCGGCGCAAGGGCCACGGTACTGGCGCGGTTTCCAAGGCTCCATTCCAAAAGTGCAGTGACGGTTTCAGCCCGCTCATGGCCCACCAGAATCACCCCTGACTGTTGCCCGGCGCGAAATGCGGCCTGATCCATGAACCGCTTAATGGCTGCGCCGTCCTGTCCGTTATCGTCAAACACACGGAAAACCAGGGCTGCGGGCACGTTTTCGCGCTCGGCAACCTGGTTGGCTGAATTCAGCCCCCGTGAATAGGTGATCATCCCGTGACCGGTTGCGGCCAGCGCCTCGGCCACCTGGGTGGCAACGATGCGGCCCGACTGAAACACCGCGCGCGGTGTGTCCATGATCACCACGGCCTCGGGCACTGCGTTCAGATAGGTTTGAAATGACACTTCAACATCGCGCGGGGTTGCGCCCTCGGGTAGGGGGGCCATCATTATCACCTCATGCCCGGCGGCGCGGTGCGCCTTCATCAGGGCGTTGGCGCTGTCTTTGCTGGCATCTATCACGTAACTGACCGGAAAAGGCAGCGCTTCTGGCAGGGCGGCACCGGCGGGTTGATCCCCGTCCACCAGCAGCAATACCGCCATCAGCGGGCGGCCCTGCGGGTTTTCAAATTCCTGTGCAAAACGAACGATTGCCGGGGTGTCGGGGGCAAATTCATCGGCAATCTCGGGGTTGGGTTCTTCGGCCTGCGCCTGTCCGCCAATGGTTGGTAGCAGATTTGTGCGCACACTGGCCGCCCGTTTCACGGCGGGGGCGACGGGGGGCGTGTCGGTTTGTGGTGCGGTGTCGGTTGTATTGGCGTCCTCAGCCGGGGGGGCAGTTGTTACAGCCGGTGTTGCCACCACCTGTGGGTCAGAAAAACTGGTGACCGGGATTTGGTCTGTGGCGGGGGCCGCAGGTTGCGCCGGTTCAGCGGGGGCAGTTGGTGACGGGTCAGCCTGTGGAACATTTTGCGCATCAGGGGGGGCCGCGTCCGGGTTTGCCGGGGTGGCTGTCTGGGTTTCAGGGTTTGGATGCCCCGGCGCGGGGGCCGATGTGGGTATCTGGGGCGCGGTTTCGGGGGTTGGCTGGCTTAGGGGTTGTGCGCCGGGGGCAAGGGTTGTGCCATCTGTTGGCAATACGCCAAGCACTGGGGCAACACCCTGTGCGGGTTCCGGGGTGCTGGTGGATGCAGGCCCGGTGACGGGGGCCGCGGCCGAATTGGTGTCGGCCTGTGGGCTGGTGTCTGAATTGGCGGGTTGCAGGGCTGTTCCCTGACGGGATGGGTCGGTTTGCGGGCTGCCCTGCTGGCTGGGGGCAACGGGGGCCCCATTGTCCAGCGCGTCGCCATCAAGCACGCCTGTTGCTGGTGCGGTATCCGCAACCTGTTCGGGGGGTGTCGATAGCAGTGATGCCACACCCGTAAGTTCAGATACCAGCCATAGTGACATGACTGAAATCACTGACCCCCAGATGAAACCTGAGAAAAAACCGCGTCCCATTGCAGCCTCCGATTAGATTGCCTGTTTGGTACCACTGGCCCTTGACCCGTGGCGTTGCCTCATCGCAAGTATAACCTGACTGCACCGGCGGGGGCACCCCCAAATAAGAGTGAGACGCGCGACATGTTGCTGCTGATCGACAATTACGACAGCTTTACCTACAATTTGGTTCATTATCTGGGCGAATTGGGGGTTGAAGTCGTGGTGCGCCGCAATGACGCAATCACCGCCCGTCAGGCGGTAGATATGAATCCACAGGCCATTTTGCTGTCGCCGGGGCCCTGTGACCCGGATCAGGCGGGGATTTGTCTGGAACTGACAAAAGCCGCCGCTGAAAATAAAACACCACTATTGGGGGTTTGTCTGGGGCATCAAACCATCGGCCAGGCCTTTGGGGGCCAGATCGTGCGGGCCGATGAAATTGTGCATGGTAAAATGGGGCAGATTGAACATGATGCAACCGGGGTGTTTGCCGGTGTTCCATCGCCTTTTGCGGCGACCCGGTATCATTCTCTGGTGGTTGATCGTGCCAGTTTGCCTGATTGCCTGCGCGTCAATGCGGCGTTGGAAGACGGTACCATCATGGGGCTGGCCCATAAAACCCTGCCGATCCACGGGGTGCAGTTTCACCCGGAATCGATTGCATCTGAGCATGGTCACAAGTTGTTGAAAAATTTCCTGAATATGGCATTGGAGCCCGCATGAGTGAGGCAATGAAACCCCTGATCGGGGCCGCCGCCGACCGCCCGCTAAGCAAATCAGAGGCAGAAACTGCCTTTCAGATATTGTTTGAGGGGGGTGCCACCCCCAGCCAGATTGGCGGGTTTTTGATGGCCCTGCGCACGCGCGGCGAAACGGTGACCGAATACGCCGCCGCCGCCGGGGTGATGCGGGCCAAATGCACGCCGGTTAAGGCCCCGGACGGCGCGATGGATATTGTCGGCACAGGTGGGTCGGGCAAGGCGACCTTGCAAATTTCAACGGCAACTGCGTTTTGTGTGGCCGGGGCCGGGGTGGTTGTGGCCAAACATGGCAATAAGAAGCTGTCGTCAAATTCAGGGGCGGCCGATTCCCTTGGGATGAACGGGGTTGAGGTCATGGTTGGCCCGGATGTGGTTGAGCGCGCCCTGTCAGAGATTGGGATCGCGTTCATGATGGCGCCAATGCACCACCCGGCGATCCGCCATGTGATGCCGGCGCGATCCGAGTTGGGCACACGCACGATTTTCAACATCCTTGGCCCGCTTAGCAACCCGGCCGGGGTAAAGCGCCAGCTGACGGGTGCGTTTTCGCGTGATCTGATCCGGCCGATGGCCGAAACCCTGTTGGAACTGGGCAGCGAAAAGGCCTGGCTGGTGCATGGTTGCGACGGCACGGATGAGCTGAGCATTACCGGTGTTAGCTGGGTGTCGGGGCTGGAAGGCGGAGCGGTGTGTGATTTTGAGGTCCACCCGGATGATGCGGGCCTGCCGGTCCATGATTTTGCGGCCATCACCGGTGGTAGCCCGGAGGAAAATGGCCGTGCCTTGCGGGCGGTTTTGTCGGGTGAAAAGGGTGCCTACCGGGATGCGGTGTTGTTGAATGCGGCCGGGGCGCTGGTGGTGGCGAACCGGGTTGGGTCCTTGAAAGATGGGGTGGAAATCGCCGCCGCCAGTCTGGACAGTGGCAAGGCGTTGGAAAAACTAACGGGGTTGGCGCGGATTACTACAGCTGAATAAAAGGATTGCGCCGCCTTTGGCTGCCCATAAAAAAGGGATTGCGCCGCCTTTGGCGGCGCGGGGCCTCCGGCGGGAGTATTTCTGCAAAGAAAAAGCGGGAGGGTGCAGGTTTAGCTGTTGCCACCACGGTGGAACATGCCGGCGTCTGCTGCGGCCCGTCGGATGGCGCCGGATTTATGGATGGTTTCCTGAAACTCTGCCTCGGGGTCGCTGTCAAAGACCACGCCGCCACCGGCCTGAATATAAAGTTTTTGATCCTTTAGCACAGCCGTGCGCAGGGCGATGCACATATCCATGTCGCCGTTAGAGGCAAAATAGCCCACGCCACCGCCGTAAACACCACGTTTTTCGGGCTCCAGTTCGTCAATGATTTCCATCGCCCGCACCTTGGGCGCGCCCGAAACGGTGCCTGCGGGCATACCCGCCAGCAGGGCCGACAGGGCATCGTGATCATCAGACAGTTCCCCCACCACGTTTGAAACGATATGCATCACGTGGGAATAGCGTTCGACGATGAATTTTTCGGTTGGATGGACCGTGCCGATTTTGGACACACGCCCGGCGTCGTTGCGCCCCAGATCCAGCAGCATCAGGTGTTCGGCCAGTTCCTTGGGGTCGGCCATCAGGCTTTGTTCATTTGCCTTATCTTGCGCCGGGGTTGCGCCGCGCGGGCGGGTGCCGGCGATTGGGCGAATGGTCACTTCGCCGTCAAACACCCGCACCAGGATTTCCGGGCTGGCGCCGATGACCTGAAAACCGCCAAAGTTAAAGCAAAACATAAAGGGTGATGGGTTGGTGCGCCGCAGGCTGCGATAAAGCGCAAATGGTGGCAGGGAAAACCCCTGTGTCCAGCGCTGGGATGGTACCACCTGAAAAATATCACCGGCACGGATGTATTCACGCGCCTTTTGCACCGCCTGTTTATAGGCCTCTGGTGTAAAGTTTGACGTCAGCGGTGCATCCGGCAGTGCATCGCCCAGATCATAGGCCACATCGCGGGGCTGACGTTCAAGGTCGCGCACCGCGTCCATCACCCGTTCACCAGCCTGCGCATAGGCGGCGCGCGCACTTAGGCCAGAGCCAGCCCAGGCCGGGGACACCACGATCACATCGCCCTTAACCCCGTCCAACACCGCCACAACCGAGGGGCGTAACATCACCGCATCGGGCAGGCCGAGCGGATCAGGATTAACGTTTGGCAGGTGTTCAACCAGCCGGATCATGTCATAGCCAAGATAGCCAAACAGCCCGGCGGCAGCCGGGGGCAGATCATCGGGCAGGTCAATTTTGCTTTCGCTGATCAGGGCGCGCAGGGCGTCCAGTGGCGGGCCGTCGATATCCTGCCATCTGTCATCGTCAAAGCGTGCGTTGCGGTTCACGCGCGATGTTTCGCCGTGGCATTGCCAGATCAGGTCCGGTTTCATCCCGATAATGGAATAGCGTCCACGGACTTCACCGCCCGTGACGCTTTCAAGAATAAAGCTGTGTTTACGGGCCTCTGCCAGTTTCAGCATCAGCGAAACAGGGGTGTCCAGATCGGCGGCAAGCCGGGTATAGACCACCTGATTTTCGCCCCGTTCAAACCCCGTCTGGAAGGTGTCAAATTCAGGGAGTAACGCCAATGTCAGGGTCCTTGGGTCAGGGGAACTGGGCATGGACCGCGTTGATCGCGGTCTGGTTCAGGGATATTCCGGCCTCGGCCTGCAGGGCACGGGTAAAGGCGGTCAGCGCGTCCTGACCAAGGCTTTGGATCACATCGTCACGCAGGGCGGTGCGGATGGTTTCAATGTCCGGGTCGTTGGCATCGGGTTCAAGGATGTCGCTGACATGGGCGATCAGCAGGCTGTCTTCGCCCTTGTACGTAATGGTCTGACCCTTTTGCGCGCCAAAGACTGTGGCCAGAAACTCGGGCGCTGTGCCGTCGATAAAGGTGGTTCGCGTGGCGTGGGTCTGCACCGTTACCGGGTGGCCAAGGCTGCTAAGGGTTGCGCCGCCTTCCAGTTGGGCGACCAGCACGGATGCGTCGTCCTGCAGGCGGTTGGTCAGGGTGTCGGCCTTAACTGCGGCGATCACCTGATCGCGGGCATTGTCATAGGTTTCGGGATGTTCAGGCACCAGTTCATCAAGGCGCATGGCGAAAATGCCGCCATCATCCAGTTCACTGATCTCAGGGAAATCATCGGCGGTGATCAGGCCGGCCGCGTTGGCAAAGCCTTCGTAGGCGGCGATGGAATCTGTGCTGCCCTCGGTCCAGTTGATCTGGCCAAGTTGCATGTCGGTTTCACCGGCCAGTTCTTCCAGTGTTGCGCCACCGGCCAGCAGGTCGTCCAGTTCGGCGATCTGGTCGGCGATCAGGCGGCGGGCACTGTCGGCGGCAAATTCCTGATGCAGCACGTCGCGCACGTCTTCAAACGCGGTGGTGCGGGCCGCAAGAATTGCGTTCACCCGGATCAGGGCGGGGCCAAGGCCGGTTTCCAGTGGTTCGGTAATGCCCGGCTCAGCCAGGGCGAA
>DAOURA010000056.1 GCA_030625325.1 Marinosulfonomonas sp. | reverse complement strand
CGACGGGGTAAACGTTGCTTTGTGCTTGCCGCGCAAGCGCATGGCGATAATTGATGCCAAACGGCCCAGAACAACGCCTTCAGCGTCGATCAGGATCCATTTTTTATCAATATCTGCCGGAGTTGCAGAAAATGTTTTCATTGTTCTCACCTTGGTGGGATTGGATTGGGGTGTTTTAGAGGTTTACAGCCCCCGGTCAAGCGCAATTAACCTGAGAATACGTATAGATTACAGTGCCTTGCAATTAAGGTATTAATATACCCCACGTATTTCCTTACTTTTCCGTCAGCTTTCGGGTGGAATGGAATAGGTAAGCCCGGCGCGCGCCACCGGTTCATCCTGCCCCACTGAATAAAGCAGCACATCCCCCACGGCCAGCATGCGCCCCAGCTTTAGAACCCGGGCCTTGGCAATCATATCGGCCCCGGCGGCCGGTTTACGCATGAAATCAATTGAACAATTGGTCGTTACCGCCAACGCCTTTGGCCCAATCAGCGCCAGAATGGCCAGATACATCGACACATCCGCCAGCGCGAACATTGACGGCCCTGACACCGTTCCGCCGGGCCGCAGGTTCTTTTCACTAACCGCCATACGCACCGTCATTTCACGCGCGCCCACGTCTTCAATCACGAAGTTATCAACCACTTGCGGAAATTCCCGCCCCATAAAGGCACGCAGGTCGCCCAGTGTCATTTTCAGTTTCATGGCTTTCCCCCAATTGATTGGCATCCTAGACTTGGCCCGAAAACCAAAGGGGGGCAAGATGTCAGTTTTATTGCGCAAAGATAACGCCGGGGTCGCACATCTGACCCTGAACGCACCAAACAGCCTGAACGCCCTGTCTGACGCCATGCTGGCCGCCCTGGGTGACGAATTGGACCGCCTGTCCGGTGATCGCTCAATTCGCGCTGTGATCCTGTCGGGGGAAGGGCGGGCATTTTGCGCCGGCCACGACCTAAAGGAAATGACCCGCGGTCGTCAGGCCCCGGATGGTGGCGCGGCGTATTTTACCGACCTGTTTGGCCGCTGCGCCAGGGTGATGCAGGCGATCCCCGCCCTGCCCCAGCCTGTCATTGCACAGGTTCATGGCATTGCGACGGCGGCCGGGTGCCAGTTGGTGGCGTCCTGCGATATGGCCGTTGCTGCACAGGGCACCCGCTTTGGGGTGAATGGCGTCAACATCGGGCTGTTTTGTTCCACGCCTATGGTCGCACTGACCCGCAATATCCCCCGCAAACAGGCGTTTGAGATGCTGACGACGGGTGATTTTATTGATGCCAGTCGTGCGGTGGATCTTGGGCTGATCAACCGGGTGGTTGCCCCCGAAGATCTGGCCGCAGAGACCGAAAAACTTGCGATGCTGGTCGCGGCCAAGCTCGGCTCGGCCGTCAGGGTTGGCAAACGGGCGTTTTATGACCAGTTACAAATGCCCGTTGATCAGGCCTATGCCTTTACCGGGGATGTGATGGTTGAAAATATGCTGGACACAGACACCGCCGAAGGCATCAGCGCCTTCATTGAAAAACGCACGCCGAACTGGACCAATAATTAAACCTGTCCAACCCCGCGAACACGGATAAACAGGGTGATCGCGGTGCCTATTACTGCAAGCATCAGACTACCCATCAGTAACGCCGATATCCCGCCCGCCCCCAACAATAACGCCCCGACAATCGGTGCAATCGCGTTACCAACCAGCGGCACCGTGGCAATCGCCCCGGAAATTGCCCCAAATCCGTCGCGCCCCAGAACTTCGGCAATCAGCACCGGGCGCAGGATGCTAACCATCCCAATCGCCCCGCCCTGCAACGCGGCAAACACAAATATCAGCGCAGGCGTCAACCCCACCGCCATCAACGCCCCACTGGACAGTACCAGCCCAATCAGGGCCGCGCGTGTTGATGTCAGGGTGCCGGCGCGTTCGCCCTGCAACATCAGCATCACGCGCCCGGCCACCTGAAACGGGCCAACACAACTGGCGGCGATAACCGCAACAGCCTTGGTGGTGCCAAGCCCGGTGAACAGCGGGATAAAGTAGGTAACCAGCATGGAATGGTTCATTGCCGCCGTACCAAAGGCACCCGCCACCAACCAAAACCCCGGTTTTCGAACGGCCTGTGTCAGGGCCCCCTTATGCACAACAGGCGCACCGCCCCCCCGGCGTTCCTTGCGCCGCAACCTGCGCCCAGCCGTGTAATTCAGCGGGGCCGTCAGGCCAACCTGAATCAGGCCAAAGGCAATCACCGCCCCGCGCCAACCAACCCCCTGCGACAGGGCCGCCCCCAGTGGAAAGGCCAACGTTGACGCCAACCCCGCCACCAATGTGACCCGGATAATCGCGGCGCGCGCATTCAGCCCCAGACGGCGCGTCAGAAAGGCAAAGCACATGTCATAAAGGCTGGCCGACATGGCAACGCCAATAATCGCCCATGCAAAATACCACCCGGCCAAGCCACCAACCTGTGACAGGCCCAACAGGGCAATCCCGCCCAGTGCCGCGCCACCGGTCAACAGCTCTGCCCCCAGCCCCCGGTCAATCAGACGCCCGGCAAAGGGCACCGTAATGGCCGACACGATCAGGGCCAGCGTTAGGCCAATGGCCAGTGATGGTCGCCCCCAGCCGGTGTCGGCCTCAATCGACACCAGCAACGCGCCGTAAATGTAATAAAGGCTGGCAAAGCCAAAGGTTTGCCCAAAGGCCAGCATCCAGATTGCCGGTGCGTCACCACTTGGGTCCTTGGCTGACATGTTGCTTATACCCCGTAAATGGCGCCAAATTTTTCGTCCAGATAATCCAACAGAGGTTCTTCGTTCGGCTCAAACCCACAGGCGCGCGCCACGACTTCGCGTGGCTCATACAGCCCGCCGTGGGTTTGCAAGTTGTCGCGCAACCAAGCCGTCGCCGCAGTCGTATCACCAACCGCCAACCCTGCATCTAAATCCGGCACTGCGGCGCGCATCGCCTTATTCAGGCACCCGGCATAAACATTTCCAAGGGTATAGGTCGGGAAATACCCAAATAATCCCACCGACCAGTGAACGTCCTGCAAACAGCCATTTGACGGCCTATCCACCGCCACGCCAAAATCGGCCAGAAACCGGCTGTTCCACGCATCCGGCAGGTCACGAACCGCCAGATCGCCCGATATCAACGCCCTTTCCAGATCAAAGCGCATCAGCACATGCAGGTTATAATGGATTTCATCGGCCTCAGTTCGGATATATCCGGGCTGCACCCGGTTCACGGTGGCATAAAACTGATCCGGGTTGCCAATCCCGAAATCCCCGAACTGATCCTGCATCTTGCCAAACAGATACCCACTAAAGGCCCGGCTTCGTCCCATCTGATTTTCGTAAATCCGGCTTTGGCTTTCATGAACACCCATAGACACCCCGGCCCCAAGGGGGGTTAGCAGATAGGCATCATTGATCCCCTGTTCATAACAGGCGTGCCCAACTTCGTGGATCGTGGAATAAAAGCAGTTGAACGGGTCGCGCGGGCTTGTGCGGGTGGTGATACGCACGTCCTGCCCTGAACCAGACGAAAACGGATGCACCGCCTTATCAATGCGCCCCCGGTCCAGATCATACCCAAAGGTCGTGGCCAGTTGGGCGCTGATCGCCATTTGCCCGGCTTCGTCAAAATCATGGTTCAGCGCGGCAGGCCCCCGCCCAGATCCCAGAACCCGTTCACGCAGCGCCACAAGGCGTGGGCGCAGGGCGTCAAACATTGCCCCCAACCGGGCGCCGGTCATGCCGGGTTCATAATCATTCAGCAGGGCGTCATACATATCGCCCCCGTTGGCCAGTGCCTGTGCCTCTTGCTGGCGCAGGGCGACAACACTTTCCAAAGTTGGGGCAAAACTGATGAAATCTTCGTTCTCGCGGGCCTCGGCCCACACCCCCTGTGCAACACTTGTCACGCGGGCAATTTCTGCGGCCAGATCGGCGGGCACCTTGGAATTACGTTCATAACTGCGGCTGATGTGGCGGATATTGGCGCGGGCCACATCGTCCAGTGTGTCGCCATTGATCGCACCCAGCCAGCCGCCAATTCTGGGGTCAACGCGGCGCGAATGCAGCACGCCCTCTATTGCACCCATTTCTTCACCACGCTGCGCGGCGGCACCCCGTGGCATCATGGTTTCCTGATCCCAGCCAAGGCGGCCGGCAATCTGCGCCAGTGCTTCGGTTTCACGCTGAAACGCTAGCAGATCGTCATAGACACTCATCCGTGCCCCCTTTGGATTGATTGTGCAATTGGATACTGTGACAAAAAGCGGGCGCGTATTAGAACAACCCACAGCACCACAGCCCCCAACTGATGAATGATCGCAAGACTGGCCGGCGCAGAATACATCACCGTCACGATGCCCAGAACCATCTGCCCAAACAAAACAACCGCCATCCAGTCAAAGGCCCGCTTGGTTGACAGGTTCCCCGACCGGCGCGAGCGCCACCAAATGAACAGCCCGAAACAGAGTAAGACATACCCGGACATCCGATGCATGAACTGTACAAGGCCTGCATCCTCAAAGAAATTGCGCCAAAGGGGGGCCAGATCCAGCGCCCCTTCCGGGAAAAACCGTCCCGCCATCAAGGGCCAGTCGGTAAAGCCGCGACCAGCATCAATCCCGGCCACCAGTGCGCCCAACAAGACCTGAATAAACCCAAGGGCCATCAAACCGCCGGTCAGGCCCATCAGCCCGCCTTCACGCCCGCGCCGGGCCACCAACAGATCGGCATCTTTTCGCGACAGGTGCAGAACATACCACGCGATCAACCCAAGGATCACAAAGGCCAGCCCAAGATGGGTTGCCAAGCGATAACTGGCCACATCAACCTGCCCGCCTGACAGGCCTGACTTGACCATCCAAAAACCAACAGCACCCTGCAAACCGCCAAGAAGCCCAAGCCCCAACAGGCGGGTGTTCCAGCCGGTCGGAATACGCTTCATTGCCAGCAAGCCAAAAAACCCCACGGCCCAAACCAGCCCAATCACGCGGCCCAACTGACGGTGCCCCCATTCCCACCAATAAATTGATTTGAATTCGGCCAAGGTCATGCCGGCGTTTTGTAACTGATATTCCGGAATGGCCTTATAGAGCTCAAATTCCGCCCCCCAGGCCTCTGCCCCCATCGGGGGAATGGCCCCCGTGACCGGTTTCCATTCAGTAATTGACAGCCCGCTGTCGGTTAACCGGGTCAGACCACCAACCACGATCATCACCAATACCAGTGCAAACAAGGCCACCAGCCAGCCAACGATCACACCGCGCCCTTTTTGTGCCCGCCCAATCATGCCCGGTTTGGGGGTGACGGCGGACCGCTGATCACTTGTCACATCTTCAAAAATCGATCGTTTTTGCGCCATGGCTACCCCGCCCCTGAAATCTGAGTTGAAACTAGTCGCGGCCTGACCAATGGACAAGACCAACTGTTTTAAAATGGGCACCCGTTCCGGGCGCATTTTTTGTTTTACACCCCTGCGGGGTGCATTCCGCTCCGCTCGGGGGATATTTTCAAACAGAAGAAACCGCTTCTTTTTCGCCAAATATCCCCGCCGGAGGCATCGGGTCGAACCGGATTTATCCGGGGCGACACCCAACAAACATTCTAATCACGTTCTTTCCAGCGCACCATTTGGCGCAACATGCCATGAAAGGTCTGCACATCGGCCTGGGTCAGGGCCAGGCGCGACCACATGTTTCGCAGGTTCAGCTTCATGCCATCGGCTTTGGTGGTCGGAAAAAAGAAACCGGCGTCATCCAGCCGGGCTTCAAAGTGGTCGCCCAGTTTTTCAACGTCTATTTTGCTGGCAAAGTCGGTTTTGGCGAACGACATCACCTCGGGGGGGAGTTCGGACGCCTGACGTTGCCATTCATAGGCGGTCAGCAGAACACACTGGGCCAGGTTCAAGCTGCTGTATTGTGAATTAACCGGTACTGAAATGATTGTATCGGCAAGGGCGATATCGTCATTTTCCAGCCCTGCCCGTTCCGGGCCGAACAGCACCCCCACCTTTTTGCCGGCGGCGCACAGCTCCCTTGTGTGTTCCATTGCGCGTTCGGGGGACATAACCTGTTTTGTCAGGTCCCGGTGGCGGGCTGTTGTGGCAAACACATACGAACAATCGGCAACCGCCGCCGCAGTGGTATCCGTTATTATCGCCCCATCCAGAACCCGCCCTGCGCCACTGGCCATCGCGACGGCCCGGGGGTTGGGCCAGCCATCACGGGGGGCAACAACTGTCATCCGGTCCAGCCCGAAGTTAAGCATCGCACGCGCCGCGCCACCGATGTTTTCACCCATCTGCGGGTTCACCAGAATGATTTGTGGTTGCAATTGATCTGTTGTCATTGGGGGCCCTTGGTTTTTATCGTCGCGGTGATACGATTGCCCGGCCCCCATGGCAAGGAGACGACGATGGCATATGACGAAGGGCTGGTGCAAATATTGCGTGACGACCTGATTGATGTCCCCGGAATAAGCGAAAAGAAAATGTTTGGTGGCATTTGTTTCATGCTGGACGGGCATATGTTGTGCGGCGTACATGCCCGCGGCTGCATGTTTCGGATTGGTAAACCCCGGGAAAGCCTGGCCCGCGCGATCGAAGGTGCCGGCCCGATGATGTTCACCGGGCGGCCCTTGGGGGGCATGATTGATGTTACCGAAGACTCATTTGTTGACGATGATCGGCGCATTCAATGGCTGGAAATGTCCCTGACTAATGCGCGCGAACTACCTGCGAAGTAGCCAAACCTCCATTCGCCCGTTATAGGGGCAGGAATCCCATGACCGGAGCCGAAAAAATGACCGAGACAGAGCGTCCGCAAATTTATCTTATTTCCCCACCAGAGGTAGATCTTGATACCTTTCCGGGGGTGTTGGCCAATGTTCTGGACACTGCAGAGGTGGCCTGTGTGCGTCTGGCCCTGTCGTCAACAGACGAAAGTCAAATCCTGCGTGTCGGGGACAGTTTGCGCGAAATCACCCATGCCCGTGACATTGCACTGGTGATTGAAACCCATGTGCTGATGGTCGAACGCCTTGGGCTTGATGGTGTGCACCTGACGGATGGGGCCCGTTCGGTGCGCTATGTTCGCAAAGAACTGGGGGCGGACGCCATTGTTGGCACCTTTTGCGGCACATCGCGCCATGATGGAATGAACGCAGGTGAAGCGGGCGCTGATTACATCAGTTTTGGCCCCGTCGGCCAAACGACCCTTGGGGATGGCAAACTGGCAGACCCGGAAATTTTCGACTGGTGGTCAGAAGTGATCGAAGTCCCCATCATTGCCGAAGGGGGGTTAGATGAAGAAACCATCGCAAGGCTTGGCAATGTAACAGATTTCTTTGCTTTTGGCCCTGAAATATGGGGGGCCGACAACCCGGCGACCCAACTACAGACCCTAATCCAGGCAATGGGTTAATTCAGCCCCGCACTGCCCCGGACCTGACACTGTTTTCGCAGGCTTTGGCCAGCAATTTTCGGTTTTCGAAATCGGATATCTTCAACGGGGTGTGATAGAGGATTTCAACACGACCCTGTCGGCGAACAGCCAATAATTTCAGAAAATGTGATCCAAAGTCCATTTCGCCCCACCAACCATAAAACCGCCCCGGTTGCCCCTTGGGTGCGGTATAAACCACAGTGACCGGTTGAATCCACAGAATATCAACCAGTTCTTTTGTAAAGAACGCCGCGAAAAGGGTTGATTTAAAAGGCAAAATACAAGTCCCGTCTGTTGATGTCCCTTCCGGAAAGAACAACAACCTATGCCCCACCCGCAGACGCGTTTCAAAGACCGTTTTTTGCAGCTTTGCATCCCGCGCATGGCGGCGAATAAAAACCGTACCAGTCGCGCGCGCCAGCCAGCCAATACCTTGCCATGATGCCACTTCTGATTTGGCGACAAAATATATCCGTTTGCGGGCGTTCAGGGCAAAAATATCCAGCCATGTGGAATGGTTGGCGACAATTGCCCCCTTTTGCGACATTTGCTGGCCGGTAGTTTTATGCTGCATCCCAAGAATGACAAACGTGGCACGGCATACGAACTGGGTGATAAAGGGCGTCACCGGGCGGTGATCACCCCAAAGCGGGCGTTCAATCAGGCGCATTAAAAGCAAAACAATCAACCCGCCAAAGACCACCAGAACCATTGCACTGCCACGAACCAACACCCGCAACCAGCCCGCCGGGGTGATGTGGTATGGCTCGGGCGGGACATCAGAATCCCATAGTGGTTTCATGTGCGCGCCCCGCCACCGTAAAGGCGATGCTGGCGCGGTGACATTCTGGCCGTGTCCAGCAACAGGCAAACATCAACCGTGTTAAAGGAATGATCAATAAATGCCCCGTCACCAACAAAGCCCCCAATGCGCAAATAGGCCTTAATCAGGGACGGAATTTCACGCATTGCCGACGCGCGCGTGCTTTGATCCGGGCCCAGCAGGTTCATTGACTGAAAATGGCCATCCCGTACCTTTACCCGCAAATCTTCGGGGGCAAGGTGGTTATTATGAAGATATGACAGCGGCAGCGCCAACGCCTTTGGGTCGACACCATGAAAACTGGCAACACCAAACAGCACTTCGATCTCATTTTTTGCGACATATTCAGCCAGACCGTTCCACAGGTAATGCACCGCCAGCCCGCCGCGATAGTCCGGGTGCACACAGGAACGCCCCAGTTCCAACAGGTTGCGCCCGCTGTTTTTCAGGGGGCTCAGGTCATATTCGGTTTCTGAATAAAACTGTCCGGCCCTTTTGGCCCCAGCCCGATCAAGCATGCGATAAACGCCAACCACATGGTCCAGTGCCTTTGCATCACGACGCTTATCAATCAGGATCAGATGGTTGAAATAAGGGTCAAACCTGTCTTTTTCCAATTGCAGGTCGTGATCGACCAGATCGCCATTACCGCCCAGTTCTTCGATGAATACCTGATAGCGCAAACGCTGAGCCGCTTTAAAGTCCTGCTCATCCCTGGCTAGGCGGATTTTCAGATTGGGGTTATGGGCAATCATGATTGCTAAAAACGCTTCCTGTCCGCTTTGGCGCGGTTCTAGGGGGCAGGTTAGACAATTGCAACACTGCCACTGACAGTTTCGTGAATTGACACACGTTTAAATTGTGTTGTTTACTTTTTATATACTTATTGGGGTTTTATAGTGTTGTTAACGATAACAAGTGCCACGGTGCGTGCATCAATCACCACCTTCCCGGCATTTTCAAAGGTCACGGTCACGCGGCCCACAATACAGGACTGCACCTGCCCCAGCCCCCACTCAGGCTGGTGCGGATGACGGACAAAATCACCGGGTTCCAGTATGTCACTCAAATCACTCATAATTCACCCCAATAGAAAGACGACCAATGAACGCCACTCAACTTAACCTGACAGAACTGATCGGGTCACGCATATGCCATGACCTTATCAGCCCAATTGGCGCGATCAGCAATGGGGTTGAATTAATGTCCATGGGCGGGGACATAGGGGGGCCGGAAATGGGCCTGATTTCCCAAAGTGCGGACAACGCCAATGCCCGAATACGGTATTTTCGAATTGCCTTTGGGGCGGCGGCCCCGCAACAGTTGATCAGCAGCAGTGAAATAAAGATAATCCTACGGGATAATTCCCATGGCGCACGCATTGTATTTGACTGGCAACCCAAGGGTGAAATGTCGCGCCAGCAGGTGAAACTGGCATTCCTATTGTTGCAATGTTTTGAAACGGCAATGCCATGGGGCGGGCGGATCACCGTTAGTATGATCGGCGAACAATGGGCCATTCTGGCAGAGTCTGAGCAGATGAAGATTGACCAGAGCCTTTGGTCAATTCTGTCTGCGGACAGCGTGGGTTGCGACCTGCAAGCCGCAAATGTACATTTTGCACTGGCCCCATTAAGTGCCGGGATTATAGGGCGAAAACTTTCCGTGGAAACTTCTGAAAACAAAATCAGGGTCCGGTTTTGAACGCCCTACCCCCGTGTGGTGCCGTCCCCTGACACCAGATATTTAAAGCTGGTTAGCTGTTCTGCCCCAACCGGGCCGCGGGCGTGCATTTTACCCGTGGCAATGCCAATTTCTGCGCCCATCCCAAATTCACCACCATCCGCGAACTGGGTAGAGGCATTATGCATCAAAATCGCGCTGTCCAGTTCGTTAAAGAAACGGGCCGCGCTTGCGTTGTCTTCGGTCATAATGCAATCGGTGTGGTTGGAGCCATAGGCGCGGATATGTTCAATGGCACCATCCAGATCATCCACGACCTTTGCTGCAATGTCCATATCAAGGTATTCATGGCCCCAGTCGTCGGATGTTGCCGGTGTTGTGCCGTGCAGGGCTTGCAGGGGTGTATCCGCATGCACCGTGACACCGGCACCAGTCAGGGCGGCGATAACATCCCGCCCAATTGTTCCCACAACGTCCCGATGGATCAGCAGGCACTCGGCCGCACCACATATCCCGGTGCGCCGGGTTTTGGCATTCATCACCACATTAAGGGTTTTTTTCGGATCAGCGGCGGCGTCAATATAGATATGCACGATGCCTTCCAGATGGGCAAAGACCGGAACGCGGGCTTCGCGCTGAACCAGACCCACCAGCCCCTTACCCCCACGGGGTATGATCACGTCGATTGTGTCTGTCATGGTTAACATTTCGCGCACGGCGGCACGATCGCGGGTTGGCACCCGTTGAATGGCATCTGCGGGCAGGCCGGCGCTGTGCAATCCGTCCACCAGACAGGCATGGATCGCGGCGGATGAATGAAAGCTTTCTGAACCACCGCGCAGGATAACTGCGTTGCCGGCCTTTAGGCACAGGGCCCCGGCGTCGGCCGTGACATTGGGGCGACTTTCATAGATCACGCCGATCACCCCAAGCGGGGTGCGCACACGGCGGATATGCAAGCCCGATGGCATGTCCCATTCCTTGATGGTTTCCCCGACCGGATCGGGTTGTTGGGCAACGGTGCGCAGGGCATCAGAGATTGCGCGAATGCGGTCTTCGTCCAACAACAGACGGTCCATCATCGCCGGGCTTAGGCCCTTATCACGGCCAAATTTCAGGTCTTTTTCATTGGCGGCGATGATATCCGCGCGCCGCTGCCAGACCTGTTCGCCCGCACCAATCAGGGCGGTGCGTTTTTGGTCGGAACTGGCCGTGGCAAGGGCGGTGGCGGCGACCCGTGCGCGCGCGCCTATATCGGCCATCAGGTCGGGGATGTTTGCTGTGTCAGTCATCAAATCAGGCCTTTGGGTTTAATTGGGACTTCCGGATGCCTCCGGCGGGGATATTTTGAAACAGAAGAAGCCGTAAAGTCAAAGGGCCATGTCATCACGGTGGATCAGGGCGGCGCGTGCCGGGTAGCCAAGGGTTTCTTCAATCTGGGCGGAGCGCTGGCCGGTGATTAAGGACAGTTCTTCACTTGTATAGCGGGTCAGGCCCTGTCCCAATTGTGTACCGTTTGTGGCTTTGATCAGCACCGGGTCACCGCGCCCGAAATCACCCGCAGCTTGTGTAATGCCAACCGGAAGCAGGGATTTCCCTTGACCAAGGGCAGTGGCGGCCCCGGCGTCAATGGTGATAGACCCTTTGGGTTTCATCGCGCCGATCCAGCGCTTGCGCGCTGTAATCGGATCACCCTGCGGGGTGAACCAAGTGGCGGGGGCGCCGGTTTCAAGTGCCAATAGCGGGCGCGCCTTGGTTCCGTCGGTTATGACCATGGCGCAGCCCGCCGCGGTGGCGGTTTTGGCGGCCATGATTTTGGTCTTCATGCCGCCCTTGGACAGGCCAGAGCCCGCGTCACCGGCCATGGCCTCTATTTCGGGGGTGATCGTATCAATCTGATCATAGCGGTGCGCAGCGGGGTCGTTTTTTGGGTTTGCGGAATAAAACCCGTCAATATCAGACAACAGCACCAGTTGATCTGCACCCATGGTCACCGCAATTTGCGCCGCCAGCCTGTCATTGTCGCCATAGCGGATTTCATCGGTGGCAACGGTATCGTTTTCATTGACTATCGGCACCACGCCAAGGGCCAGCAATTGTTCCATTGTGGCGCGCGAATTCAGGTAGCGGCGCCGGTCAGTGCTGTCTTCCAGTGTGACAAGTACCTGTGCGGTTGTGATGTCATGCAGGGCAAGGGATTGTTCGTAGGCGCGCGCCAGACGTATCTGGCCCACGGCCGCCGCCGCCTGGGATTGTTCCAGTGCCAGCGGCCCCTGTGGCAGGCCAAGCACTGCGCGACCAAGGGATATGGACCCTGACGAAACCAGAATAACGTCACTGCCACGGGCCTTGGCGGCGGCAACGTCCTGCGCCAGCCCGTGCAACCATTCGGCCCGCACCTGCCCCCCATCAACCAGCAGCGCCGAGCCGATTTTAACAACCAGCCGTTTTGCGTC